>CAMNHG010000005.1 GCA_946539105.1 uncultured Clostridia bacterium
GTCTTATGACGTTAAAGGACAAGGCAGACGCTGTAATCTCTATTGACGCCGATTTACAGGACGACATCAACGTGTTTGACGAGATGGTCGCGAAGTATGAGGACGGCTGCGACGTTGTTTACGGCGTAAGATCAAAAAGAGAGACCGACACCTTCTTTAAGCGTTTTACCGCCGAGGCGTTTTACAAAATTCTCAACCATATGGGCGCGAAGGTTATCTTTAACCACGCGGATTTCAGGCTTATGAGCAAACGCGCGCTGGAGGCGTTTTCGCTGTATAAAGAGACAAATATCTTTCTGAGAGGTATGGTTCCGCTTATCGGCTATAAATCGGATATTGTCACCTACGAGCGTTCCGAAAGGCTTGCCGGAGAAAGCAAGTATCCGCTTAAAAAGATGCTCGCACTCGCGTGGGAAGGCATTACCTCGCTTAGTATTCAGCCGATAAGAATCATCACCTGGGCAGGACTAATTATCTTTTTAATCAGCCTGATTATGGTTATTTACTCAATAATCGCTTTCTTTGCCGGCTGGACTGTAAGCGGCTGGACAAGTACGCTTTGCTCAATTTGGGCACTGGGCGGACTTCAGCTTTTGGCTATCGGAATTATCGGCGAATATATCGGCAAAATGTACCTTGAAGCCAAACGCCGCCCGAGGTTTATTGTTGAAACCTATTTAGGTGACGACGACTGACATACAACACAAACTAAGCTGTCATTTTGATTTGTTCGGAATGGCAGCTTTTATTTTGAAAAATTGTTATAATTCTTATTTGTACTTATTATTTTTACATTATATGATAAAATAATATGGAATATAAAAACAAGGAGCGTGTATATGGATATTAAAAAGCTCGAACGGCGCGACAGCTCGCTTGATATAATCAGAATTGTCGCCGCCTTTACTGTTTTATCTGTGCACTTCTTTTTGCACAACGGCTTTTACGGAGAAACTGTAACCGGAATGGGACCGCTTGAGGGTTTGTTCTCATTCTTCTCGACCGGCAATTACAGCGACCTGCACGGACCGCAGATGTTTATAATGGTACAAATGCGCATATTGTTCGGCGTTTGCGTGCCGCTGTTTATGATACTGACCGGATATTTGATGAGCAAAAAGGAGCTCAGCCGCAGCTACTATAAGGGAATCAGAAAAACTCTGATTATCTTTGTGCTCGCCACAATTTTCTGTATGCTGTTTAAGTCGATTCACGAGACGCCGTCGGCAAAGGCTGCTTTTTATAACTTTAACTTTGAAGCGATGTTCGAGGCGATTAAGGGCACGGGCAAATACGACCTTAAGCATTATATTCTCGGAACCCTCGACTTTACCGGCGCAAACTACTCGTGGTATATTGAAATGTACATCGGTCTTTTCCTTATGGCTCCGTTTTTAAACCTCGCCTTTAACAAGTTGAAGAGCAAAAGGCAAAGACAGGTGCTTGTAGCCACCTTCCTGTTCCTCACGATGATTCCCACGGTGTTCAATATCTTCAACTTTGACACCGCCTCGTGGTGGATGACCCCAACCGAAAACGATACCTTCCAAAAGCTGGTTCCGGCATTTTGGATGGGCGTTTATCCTATCACCTACTACTTTATCGGCGCGTATATAAGAAGGTACGGAATTAAACTTAAGACTAAACCGATGCTGATTTTGTTCTTAATCTGCCAGTTCCTTTTCGGCGCGTTCTGCTTCTTCAGAAGCTACGGCACAACCTTTAAGTCGGGCACTTATGTTTACTGGTACGGCTTTACTCCCTGCATATTGGCGACGCTTTTGTTTGTTCTGCTCAGCAGAATAAAGACAAAAAACTGGAGTCCTGCCGTCAAGACTGTTTTATGGAAGGTTTCCGACTTGGCGTTGGGAATTTACCTGATGTCGTTTGTATTTGACAGCCTTATTTACGACGTGCTCAAAAAGAGCGTTCCGGTTATGGTTGACAGACTGCCGTATTACTTTATCACGGTTCCGCTGTGCTTCCTGCTTTCGATGGTTGCGTCGTTCATATTAAACGCTCTTGAAAAGCTGATTGTAATTATCTACGAAAAAATCAAGGCATATGTGGTTAAGCAAAAATCAATATCAGACAAACTGTTCTGGCAGGATGTATTCTTTGCCGCAATGCTTATTGCCGGACTTATTTTCTCAATCTGGAAGGCTCAGTTCGGCTTTGGCGGATATGACGAATCGTTCTATCACACAATTCCCAAAAGGCTCCTTATGGGAGACGGGCTGTTTGTTGACGAGTGGAATTTATCGCAGATGTCATCAATTTTGCAGCTTCCGTTTGTATGGCTCTATACCACCGTTGCAGGCTCTACCGAGGGAATTGTCTACGCCGCAAGAATATTCTACGTTTTTATTCACGCCGGCGCGGCCGTGCTGATTTATTCAAGACTCAGAAAGCACGGAATCCTCGCGGCAATAGGCAGCGCGTTATTCTTTATCTTCACCCCCTACAACATTATGGCTCTGAGCTATGACTCAATGGGACTCGGACTTGTGACAGTCGCAGGCGTATTGATTGCCACGGCGGATTACAACAAAAAGCTGTGGATAATCCTCAGCGGTCTGGCGTTTGCCGGAGCGGTGCTTTGCTGTCCGTATCTCGCGATTGCGTATATTATATACGCGGCTTGTATGGGCGTGCATATCCTGATAAAGAACCGCAACCTTAAATTTGTTCTTTCAAGCAAGATGTTCTCGGTCAGAACCTTCCTGTTCTTTACACTCGGCATCGGTATTTTGGCGGTAATATTCCTCGCGTTTGTACTGCCAAAGGCAGGAATAGGCGGAATATTTGAGAATCTCCCCTATATGCTTGACGATCCCCAGCACGTTTCAATGTCGCTCGGAACAAAAATTTGGAAGTATTTTGAGAGCTTCTACAACTGTCATCAGTTCTTTAAGTATTCGCTCTACACCTACGGTATTATGCTTATTGTGCTCATTTTCGACCGCAAAAGAAAGCTCCACCGTTCGCTGTATTTGATTGTTACAACCGCTGTTGTAATTTTCACATACGTACTTCTGCTCCCCACGCTTCACTCGACAACCTACAACTCAATTATGTTCCCGATGATATTTATCGGCATCACCTCATATATTCTGTGCGACAACAAGCCCCGGGAGCTGTTTGCGGGACTGTTCATTCTCGGAATTATCTATTCATTCTGCGTGCACATCACCTCAAACCAGTATTTTTATATTATCTCGATGGCACTCGCTTCTTCAAACGTCGCAAGCTACATCTTCTTAGCTCAGCTAATCAGAGAAATGAAGGAAAACCCCGACAATATCACCTACGCTGTTTGGGTTAAAAGGTTCAGCTTAGTATTTGCGGCGTTTATGATATTCCTTCAGGGCGCGTTCCAGATTGGTTCAAAGGCAAGACACGTATTTTGGGACGGTCAGCCCGATACTCTAACCGAGAAAATCGAGCAGGGACCTGCCTCGGGAATCCTTACAACTCCTCAAAACGCTGATTCCTACAACAAGATTTACGAAGACTTTAAGAGTGCTTACGAAAATAAGCCGGAGGGTAACATCCTGATATTGAGCGACAAAACATGGCTCTACCTCGCGGCTGACGATATGCCCTACGGAACCTTCTCCGCATGGCTTGCCGGCGAAAACCCGAGCACCCTTGTAAGGCTTGACAAATATTACACCGTAAATCCCGACAAGCAGCCTAAGTACATTTATGTACCCAAGGATTCCAAGTGGGATTTTGAACAAATTTCTTCTCAGGCTAATAAGCTGGGCTACAAGAGCAAAGAGAGCGCGTACAGCTATCAGTTTGAGAAATAATAACACAAACCGCGTTAATAAAGTGTTGTAAATTTCCGCGCTTTATGATATATTTAATTTTGTAAAAATAAACGTAATAAAACTTTATATTATATTTTATGGAGGGATTTTATTATGGAAATTATGAGCTTGTACAACTCCTGGCTCGAAAACGCAACCGAGGATAAAGACCTTATCACTGAGCTTGAAAGCATTAAGGGCGACGAAAACGAGATTTATGAGCGTTTTTACACCGCGCTTAAATTCGGCACAGCAGGCTTAAGAGGCGTTATCGGCGCAGGCACAAACAGAATGAACATTTATGTAGTCCGTCAGGCTACTCAGGGCTTGGCAAACTACGTTCTCGGCAAGTACGGCAAGGGTGCTGTCGCAATTTCCCACGACAGCAGAATCAAGGCTGATCTGTTTATGAACGAGGCTGCAAGGGTTCTTGCCGCCAACGGAATTAAAACCTATATCACAACCGAGCTTCAGCCCACACCCGTGCTCTCCTACCTTGTGCGCTACTTTAAGTGTCAGGCAGGTATTATGGTAACAGCAAGTCACAATCCTGCAAAATACAACGGTTACAAGGCATACGGCGAGGACGGCTGTCAGATGACAGACAACGCCGCGGCGGCTGTTTATGATGAAATTCAGAAGCTCGATATGTTTAACGACGTTAAGACAATGGACTTTGACGAGGCTATCGAAAAAGGTCTTATCGAGTATGTTGACGACAGCGTTTATGAAACTTACCTCGACGAGGTTATGAAGCAGCAGGTTAACCCCGGAATCTGCAAGGGTTCGGGCTTAAAGGTTGTTTACACTCCCCTTAACGGCGCAGGCAACAAGCTGGTAAGAAAAATTCTTAACAGAATCGGCGTTGAGGAAGTTACCGTAGTTCCCGAGCAGGAAATGCCCGACGGAAACTTCACCACCTGCCCCTATCCCAACCCCGAAATCAGAGAAGCCCTTGCAAAAGGACTTGAGCTCTGCGAAAAGGTTAAACCCGACCTGCTCCTCGCTACCGACCCCGACTCTGACCGTGTAGGTATCGCCGTAAAGGATTTTGACGGCAGCTACAGACTTATCTCGGGCAACGAGGACGGCGTAATGCTCACAAACTACATCCTCTCCTGCAAAAAGGAGCAGGGCGTTCTTCCCGAAAATCCCGTTGTAGTTAAGACTATCGTTACAACCAAGCTGATTAACAAGCTGTGCGAAAAGTACGGCTGCGAGCTTAAAAACGTGCTCACAGGCTTTAAGTACATCGGCGAGGTAATTCTTAACCTCGAGAAAAAGGGCGAAGAAAACCGCTATCTGTTCGGTTTTGAGGAAAGCTACGGCTACCTTGCCGGAACTTACGTAAGAGATAAGGACGCTGTTGTAGCTTCAATGCTCATTTGCGAAATGACCGCTTACTACAGAAAGCAGGGTATCTCGCTTGCTCAGATGATTGACGACCTTTATAAGGAATTTGGCTACTACCTTAACCAGACCTTCGCGTTTGAGTTTGAAGGCGCAGCCGGTATGCAAAAGATGAGCGACATTATGTCGGGCGTAAGAGCAAACCTTCCCAAGGCAGTTGATGAGTACAAGGTTGTTAAGGTAAGCGACTATCAGCTTAAAAAGGAAACCGACCTTATCACCGGCGAGACAACCGACATCACCCTCCCCACCTCGAACGTAATCGCGCTTCACCTTGAGGGCGACAACGGCGTTATCATCCGTCCGAGCGGCACAGAGCCTAAGATTAAGCTCTATATCACCGCGGTCGGAAAGGACAAAGACGACGCGCTTACAATTTGCTCAAAGCTGGTTGAATCGGCAAAAAACATTTTGGGTATTGAATAAAACATTAAATCAATAAAACTACAGCCTGTATCAGAGCATCGCGCTTGATACAGGCTGATTTTTATATATGCGACAAAAGAGGCGGCAAACGCTGCCGCCTCTGAAATTTCAATTAATCCTTACCCGATTGGGTTCGGTCGAATTATACTAAACTGTTCTTTGGACTCATCTCCGAAAATTTATTATCTAAAGAAAACTAAGGTATTACATCGGACCGTTCTCCATTCGTTAAATTACCGAAATAAAATTTAACTGTACATAGGACTAATCTCCTGACATAAGATTTATATTAAAAAGAAAACTTAAATTCTCATTGGTCTGTACCTATTAAATATCAGTTTAATAAACCCTAAAATATTAAATTGTAAAAAGTCTAACCCAGCCCAATTACATATGGCTTCAACCTAAACCCTTTAACCAAGGCGACGAGCTTTTCATCTATATAAACATTATGAAAGCACTTAATTTACTACTTAAAAGTAAGCTCATCACGAACAAAACACGTCTGACTCAAAATACAAATATGTTTCATAAACATTAAAATAATCATCTGTTTCGACTTAGCTAAAAAACTTAAATCTCCCCCAAAGCATTGGGGCTTAACAGTTGGGCGGTAAGCTCCGGATAAAATCTTTAATGTGATTGATAAAAGGAATCTTAACTTTCATATCTAAGACCTCCTGTCTTTTATCTTGTCTATATTTTACCAAATAAAATTAACATTGTCAATACTTTTTATAAAAATATTTTAAATTTTATTTTTCAAAATCCTATTGAAGAATTAAATTATTTGTGCTATAATAAAAATTGTGAGGGCGATAACCACCCTCACCATCTCCCCTAATATTGGGGATTTTTTTATTTTAAGCGATTATAAGCTATAAACAATTTAAAAGAAAAAGAGAGCTGATAAATCAGCTCCCGGAATCAGCCAAAGGAATATATTACTTTTCTCTGCCGAGCAAATAGTCCACCGATACCTCGAGGATATCCGCAAGAGCTACGAGCTCAACATCCGTTACAAATCTGATCTGACCTTCTAGCTTTGAAAGACCGGAGGCGTTCATATCAACACCGTTTACCTGAAGCTGTGCAAGAAGCTCCTTTTGTTTCATACCCTTCTGCTTTCTTACAAGCTCAACACGATTACCTACAAGGTTTCTGTCTCCCAATTCCTGCTTACGTAATCTCATTTTTTACTCTCTCCAAATCTAAGTTGTTTTAATTCTTTGTAAAAATTCTTATAAAATATTCTAAAAAAATATTCTTATAAAAAATTCTCCAAAAACATTATGGACTTATTATAATACTTTCAAAGAAAAAAAACAAGCCTTTTTTGTAAATAAATTTAAAAAAATGAAATTTTTTATCGTTTTTAGTTACAATACGAGAACCGATTGTGCGTTATGCTTTTATTCTTTAGAGTATCAATATACTTTTTATCTATAATTACTATAGTTTTTGCCGCTGTGGAATGTTGTTAAGTCTGTTAAAACTCGACTTTTTCTTTGTGGAAGATTGTTAGATATGTTAAAAAGCAGTAAATCCGGCTAATTATTACAATAAATTACAGCTTGTAACCTTTGCTTGCGCACTTTGCAGAATATAAAATTTAAGTTTTTCATATTTATCGCAACACTTCTCCCCTTTTTTCGCACTATATATATGAACGATATCGTTGGAGGTCAGTTATGGATAACGATTTAGTAAAAAGAGCGCGGAACGGCGACAAAGACGCCTTTGCGAAGCTCTACATATCCTATAAAGACAAGCTGTACCGCTACGCTTATTTTAAGCTGGGCAATACCAACGACGCTATGGACGCGGTGTCAAACTGCATAACGCAGGCGTATTTAAGTATTTATTCCTTAAAAAGCGACAAAGCCTTTTCGACGTGGATATTTAAGATACTTTACCGCGAGTGCTGCACAATTCTAAGCAAAAAAGCGGTTGACAGTCAGATTCAGGATATTGACGGGCTTAACATCGAGTCACAGCAAAGCGTTGAGCTTGCTGCCGAGCTTAAAGAAGCGTTGTCCATACTATATGATGACGAAAAAGACATTGTTCTCCTATCGGTAATCGCCGGATATAACAGCAAAGAACTCGGCAGTATGCTGGGAATAAAAGCCTCTACGGTCAGGTCAAAGCTGAGCCGCGCGCTTGCCAAGATGAGAAAGTATTTGGAGTGATAGTTATGACAAATAACGATTTTGATTTTATAAAGCAAAGGTTTGAACAAAGCCCCGTTAACGCTCCCGAACAGCTTGATGAAGAATTTGTTACTGAGCAAATCAAGAACATTGAGCCGTTAAAGGAAAAGAAAAGCCATAAAAAGATTATCATAAGCGTTTCAATCGCCGCAGGTATAGCTGTTCTTCTTGTGAACGCAATACTGATTACGAGCATTTTCGGTGTTTTTAATAACGGTTCATTTTCCCTCGGCAATTTGTTTGATCCCGGCGGAAACGGCACAGCCTTAAGCGCAAGCATCAAGAGCTTCGCAAATTATGACGAGATAAAAAATATACTGCACGAAATATTCGATTATGAAAACATTTATGGATACGATGAAAGCAGAAGAAGGGACTCCGGCAATGACTTCGGCTCAGCAAACGGTGCTGCCCCGGGCTTGGGCTCATCAGGCAGAACTAAAGGCGGTTATCTTAACGACACCTACACCCAGGTTCTCGGGGTTGACGAAGCGGATACAATCAAAACCGACGGCGAATACATATATTATATGGACACAGAACGCACAATCAGCATTATAAAAACCGACAACAGAAAAACAGAGTTTATAACTAAACTTGAAATTCCTAAAACAAAAGAGATTTCTCACGCGTGTTTTTTCGACTTTTATATTTACAATGACAAACTGATAGCGATGATTGGTTCAATGTATTCATCAACATCCAATACGGGAATTTATATTTTTGATATAGCCGACAAAAGCAATATCACTTTTTCCGACAGGTTTATTCAGTGCGGTGTTTATTGTTCATCAAGAATGATTGACAATAAGCTGTATGTTGTTTCGTCCGCGTACGCGAATAACGAGGATTTTGTTCCGTATGTTTACGACAATAAATCTACAGATGATGAAGCAAGCGTAAAAAAGCTCGAACCAAGTAACATATATTCCGTTGAAAGTCCTTCAACAGAGATTTTTTCTGTCGCCAGCTTCATTGATGTTGATAAATCGGCTCACGCGGTAACGACAAAGGCGTTTTTAGGCTCGGCAAATGAAATATACTGCAACACCGAAAACCTTTATATAACCGCTCGCAATAATATCCGGCTCAGCCAAACCGGCAGTTCAAGCTCAGGTAACGACTCCGCTTCTGAGGAATACACGCAAATCGTCAAGGTAAAGCTAAACGAAAAGCTCGATTTTATCGCTTCCTGCAAGGTTAACGGCTATATAATTAACCAGTATTCGCTTGACGAATACAACGGTAATGTCAGGGTTGCCACAACATTGGAAGACGGTGTAATGAAATCAAACAACCTTTATGTCCTTGATTCCAAGCTCAGGGGCTTGGGCAAGGTCACGGACTTTGCGAAGAACGAGGATATTCAGGCTGTCAGGTATGTTGAGGACACCGCGTTTGTCATTACCTATCTCGAAATTGATCCGCTGTTTATTATTGACCTTTCCGATCCCCGAAAGCCCGAGATTACCGGCTCGGTAAATATAAGCGGATATTCCACACTGATTGTTCCGGTTGACAAAAACACAATCCTCGGAATCGGCTACGGCTCAGAAAACACCAAATTGAATATTAACGACGGCGTAAAAATAGTTACCTTTGATATAAGCGACAAAAGCAATCCAAAGGTGCTCGATACCAAGGTTTACGATTACTGCTATTCGGCGGTTCAGCACAACCCCAAGGCTTTGCTTGTTAACTTTGACCGCGGAGATTTTACAATACCGCTGAATTACGAAAAATATGGTTACATCGACTATGACGATTATCCCGACAGCTCTTATAAAAAGGCTTCAACTACAGACCGTCACAGCGGCGTGCTGAATTTCAGAGTAGATGACGGAAAGATAAATGTTATTGACAACTACGTTTCCGATGCATTCGGATATTATACGGCAAATACTATGGTTGACCGTTGCGTATATATCGGCGACTACATTTATATGATTGGCGCAAAAATAAAATATGACGAGAATTACTACAATGATGACTACATTGGTTTTCCCGAAAAATACGAAAGTGAGCTTGTTATTGACAGCGTAAAATACAAATAGGCAAAGCAAAAGGGCGGTCACCGACCGCCCTGATTTTTATTTAATATTATGCTTCAAATGTGCCGTTTTCAATCTCGGTAAGCATTGCCACGCGCTTATCGTGTCTGCCGCCCTCCTCGGGGGTATTAAGGAAAATATCGGTATATTTTACCGCGTCCTCCTCAGACATAACTCTGCCGCCCATACAAAGGATATTCGCGTGGTTGTGGCGTCTGGTCATCTCAGCTCCGAAGGCGTTGTTAACAACCGCCGCACGGACGCCCTTGACCTTGTTAGCCGCCATTGAGATGCCGATTCCCGTGCCGCAGCAGAGGATTCCGAGCTCACATTCGCCGCTTGCGACTGCCTTTGCAACCTTATAGGCGTAAATCGGATAATCCACGCTGTCCTCGCTGAACGTGCCGAACTCCTTGTACTCAATTCCCTTTTCATCAAGATATTTTTTAATGGCGGTAATAAGGTTAAATCCGCCGTGATCACATCCAAGTGCTATCATTTTTGTCCACTCCCCATTCTTTTATTAAGCTCCCTTTGCGCCTGCGGAAGCCGCAGATATGTCGGCATAAGCTCCGAAGGCGTAATTACTTTATTATCAGAAATGCTCTTAAACGCCGCCATAGCCGTTGAAGCGGCAGTTTGAACCCGAATATTAATCGGTGCCGAAAATACGTTAGAAAGCGAATTTTCGAGAAATTTAGCGCAAAGCTCGGCACCGTCGCCGACAAGTATAATCTTTCCGCTGATTTTTTCAAGCTCCGGCTTTAAGTCGCTCAGCGCAAGTGCTCTGTCCTCGCAGAGCCGTTCTATATTATCTCCGCTGATTTTGAACAAAGCGTTATAGACCTGACTGCACCTCGCGTCCATAACAGAGCACACAACGCAGTCGTTACCGAGCATATTGTATGCCATACTCTCAAGTGTCGAGACCGACACGCACGGCGTGTTGTTCTTAAACGCCATACCCTTAACCGCCGCAACGCCGATTCTGACTCCGGTAAACGAGCCCGGGCCTGCGTTAACGGCAAAATAATCAATCTCGTCCATATCCGTGCGCGTTGTCTTTAGCACCTGCTCCGCCATGGGAACAAGCGTCTGGCTATGCGTCAGCGCGGTGTTTGTATAGAACTCTCCGAGTATCTTATCCTCGGTCGCAAGGCAGACAGACGCCGCCGTTGCCGAGGTATCTACAGCGAGAATTTTCATTAATCAAACGCTCCCTCAATCTCAAATATCCTCTGATTATCGCTTTCTCCGCGTGATATTGTAATCTTAACCGCGTTTTCGGGCAAAGCGCCCTCGATATTTTCGCTCCACTCAATCACAAGCACGCCGTTATCTATATAATCAAAGAAACCGGTGGAATACAAATCGTCCCAGGTGGTAACCCTATACATATCGAAGTGGTAAATATTGAACTTGCCGCCGTACTCGTTAACGAGCGCGAAGGTCGGGCTTGAAACGCCGTCATCAACGCCCAAGCCGCGGCACAAGCCCCTTGTAAACGCGGTTTTGCCCATTCCCAGACCGCCGAACAGAGCAATCACCTCAGTGCCCTTTAGCTTTTCGGCAATGCTCTCCCCTATTTTTTCGGTCTCACGGGGGCTATTGGAAATAAGTCTTTCCATATCAGAACAATCCGACAATCTTTCCGTCGGCGTTAACATCAATGCTGTGAGCCGCCGGAACCTTGGGAAGTCCGGGCATAGTCATAATATCGCCTGTGTAAACGACCACAAAGCCTGCTCCGTTCGAGAGCGAAACATTCCTTACGGTAATTTCAAAGTCCTTCGGAGCGCCGAGAAGCGCGGGATCGTCAGACAGAGAATACTGGGTTTTGGCGATGCAGACAGGCAGGCTGTCCGCGCCGAGCTTTTGAACCTCGGCGATTGCCTTTTCAGCCTGAGTTGTATAGTTAACCCTCGCCGCACCGTAGATGTTCTTTGCGATGCAGTCGATTTTCTCCTTAACGCTCAGGTCATCGGGATAAAGCGTACTGAAGCTTGATGGCTTTTCGCAAGCCTCAACAACCTTCTGAGCCAGCTCAATTCCGCCGTCGCCGCCCTTGCCGAACACTTCGGAAAGCGCGAAATCAGCACCCTTTTCAATGCAGTACTGCTCAATAAATTTCAGCTCGGCGTCGGAATCAGTGCCAAAGCGGTTGATAGCCACAACAACCGGCACGTTGTACTTGCGCATATTTTCGATGTGAACGCCCAGGTTTACGATACCCTTTTTAAGTGCCTCGAGGTTCTCATTCGAAACCTCGGTTTTGGGTACTCCGCCGTTGTATTTAAGCGCGCGGCAGGTAGCGACAAGCACTATTGCCGAGGGCTTTAAGCCTGCGTAGCGGCACTTGATGTCAAGGAACTTCTCCGCTCCGAGATCTGAGCCGAAGCCTGCTTCGGTAATTGTGTAATCAGCCAGCTTAAGTGCCAGCTTTGTAGCCCTTACGCTGTTACAGCCGTGAGCGATATTCGCAAAGGGTCCGCCGTGCATAACCGCCGGGGTGCCCTCCAGTGTCTGAACAAGGTTCGGCTTGATAGCGTCCTTCAAAAGCGCGGTCATTGCACCGTCAGCCTTAAGGTCGCGCGCGTAAACAGGCTCGCCCGAATATGTGTAAGCGACAAGGATTTTGCCGAGACGCTTCTTTAAGTCGTCAATATCCGCAGCAAGACAGAGGATAGCCATAACCTCGGAAGCAACGGTGATGATGAAGTGATCCTCTCTGGGGATTCCGTTGACCTTGCCGCCGAGACCTACAATTATATTTCTGAGAGCGCGGTCATTCATATCAAGACAACGCTTAATCAAAATTCTTCTGGGGTCGATTCCGAGTGTATTGCCCTGCTGAAGATGGTTGTCAAGCATAGCGCAGCAGAGGTTATTGGCGGAAGTAATAGCGTGCATATCGCCTGTGAAGTGCAGATTGATGTCCTCCATCGGAAGCACCTGGGCATATCCGCCGCCGGCGGCTCCTCCCTTGATTCCGAACACGGGGCCGAGCGACGGTTCTCTGAGCGCGATAATCGCCTTTTTGCCGATTTTAGCCATAGCCTGTCCCAAACCTGCGGTGGTAGTGGTCTTGCCCTCGCCGGCGGGAGTCGGGTTGATAGCAGTAACCAAAATCAGCTTGCCGTCGGGATTGGAAGCCACACGCGCGCTTAGCTCGTCAGAGAGCTTCGCCTTGTATTTTCCGTAAAACTCAAGCTCGTCCTCGTTAATTCCCAAGCCTGCGGCTACCTCTTTAATAGGCAGAAGTTTAGCCTGCTGAGCAATTTCGATATCAGAAAGCATAATATTACCTCCATAAAATTAAAAATAGCTTATTATTTTTCAACGCTTATCATTATAGCAAAAATAATAATTTATATTATTCCATTTTGAAAATATACTTGATATTGTGGCGATATTTTATTATAATACTAATTGGTAATTATTGGTATTTTCACAAAAGGCGGAGATTTATTGAAAAACACAGCGCGAAAATTGCGTTTTTACTTAAAAATAACAGATACAAAACTTTGGGTGCAGGTTTTGGCAGCTATAGGCTACAGCATTTTGCTGATAGCCAGTATGCAGCGTTCGGGCGGCTACAACTATGTCAAAACTCAGCTTGCCGCGGTCTTAATCGGATTTGCGGCCGCAGTAGTAATTTCAAACGCCGACTATAACTATATTATCGACAAGTGGTATATATCGGCAATAACCGCCGCCGCGCTTGCAATGCTCGTGTTTATTTTCGGAATCAGGGTAAGCGGAACGGACGACACCGCTTGGATAAATGTTTTCGGCTACACGATACAGCCGTCGGAGTTTATAAAAATCTGCTTTATAATAACGCTTACAAAGCACTTTTCGGTTCTGAAAGAAAAAGAGCTGTTAAACAAGCTGTGGGCAGTGCTCAGCCTGTGCGCGCACGCTTTGGTTCCGATGGCGGTTATTCACATTCAGGGCGACGACGGAACCGTTCTTGTATTCGGGCTGGTATTTATAATTATGTGCCTGTGGGCAGGAATTAAACTAAGATACTTCGCGGCACTGGGTGCTGTTATCGCCGCGCTTGTACCGCTGATTTGGAGCTTTGTGCTCAACGATGAGCACCGCAACCGCCTGCTTGCGTTATTCTTTCCGGATGAAAGCACGGTAACGGGCTACGGCTGGCAGCAATATCAGGGCAAGCTGTCTATTGCCGGCGGCGGACTGTTCGGAAGCGGAATATTCGGCGGAGCAAGAGTTGAGCGCGGAATTGTCCCGGAACAGGAAAACGACTTTATTTTAACCGTCGCGGGCGAGGAGCTCGGGTTTATAGGCTGTATGCTGGTTATGGTTTTGCTATTGCTTATTTTATTACGAATTTTAAAAACCGCCGGAAACGCCGCAGACTACAGAGGTAAATTAATCTGCGGCGGAATATTCGCGCTTATCGCCTCGCAAATCACAATCAACCTTGGAATGGTGCTGGGCTTCTTTCCTGTTATCGGCGTGACGCTTCCGCTGTTCAGCGCGGGAGGAAGCTCGCTTATAAGCGTATTAATATGCACCGGCTTGGTTCAAAGCGTTTACAGCGCGGCAAAAAAGGAGTACCCGTGAGGATACTCCTTAATCTATACCTTTGAAATTGTCAAATTAGCCTTATACGTTCCGTATGCCCAACAGCTTGAGGCTGAGCTGAACTTAAACGATACGGGCATCTGAACCGAGCCGACCTTTCCGTTTGCCTCCTTGGCGTTAATTACAGCGGTAATATTTTCCGCGCTGAGTGCGTCAATCTCGGACTTAGGACCTATAACGGTAACGGTAATGCTCTTTGAACTTACCTCTGACTTATACTCAGACGGCAAATCCTCTACCGTGAAGTTTTCAACATCAAACTGCTTAGCCGTCATCGCGCTCAAATCAAGTGTAACCGAAACGGTTGAGTTATCACTGAGGTTCTTACAGCTTTCCAGCACGTCAAAGCTGAGCGCGTCGAACTTAACTTTTTCGTTTTTGAGCAGCGAGAAGTCTATAGCCTCAATATTTATCGCCTTAACATTATCAAGAACTTCCTTCGGGCCGGCAAGCAGAATGCTTGAAGGCTCAATCTTAATCATATCCTCGGTAATATCAAGTCCGCTTGGCTTGTTGATGAACACCGGCTTAAGCGGAACGGTCTTTTCGGGCATAACCTCAACCTTAACCGCCATAGACGTAAAGCTGAGCGTAAGCAGCTTTTGCGGAAGCTCGTTGTTGTTTTCATCAAACAGAACTATATCCGCGCTTACTTCCGTATCCTCGGTCAGCTCGCCGCTTATTGAGGCGCGCGCCAAAACCTTTTTAATCTTCATAACCTCGCTTTGAGGTCCCGAGATTTTCAGCTCCTTATACGGCATTGAGGTTGAGCCGTAATAGCCGTCCTTAACGCTGTATTCCAAACCGTCCTGAATAGTAAACGTGCCTTCCTTAAAGTAGTCAACAACAACATTTATTGACGAAGGCGTGTTGCTTACAATCTGGAAGTTACTCGAGGGATTTGCCTTTGTGGCAGAGACAGGCAAAGTATAGTTGCCCGTAGTAGAAACAGAGCTTGCGGAGGCGGTGACAATTAAATCCGATTCGGTAATTTGACCCAGCATTGTGCGGTTGCCCGAAAGCGTTACCGACGCGGTTGTCTCGTCGCCTGAAAAGACCTGCAGGCCAAGCTCCTTGGCGTTATCCGAAAGCTCGGTCTGTATCGGAAGATTGCTGATAGTCACGTTGGTGTCGTTTACCGAGTTCATACTCATATAAACCCAAATACCAAAGGAAACAACCAAAGCCAATATCAGCAGAAAATAGTTATTTTGGAACAATTTTTGAGTAAAGGAGGATTTTTTCATTTGGACTTCCTCCCTATTTTTGTTCTTAAATTGTTAACGTCCTCAAACTCGTCAAGCAAAAGCTCGCTGAGCTTTTTAATAAGCGAATCTCTGGTATATTCCCTGGTAAGCTCGCCGTCAAAGGCAAGCGAAATTACACCGGTTTCCTCGCTGACTACCAGCACAACAGCGTCGCTTTGCTCGCTCATACCCAGCGCGGCTCTGTGGCGTGTGCCGAGGTTTATATCAACATCATTGTTGCTGGTCAGCGGCAAAATGCAGCCTGCGGCAAACAGCTTGCCGTCGCGTATAATAGCGGCACCGTCGTGCAGCGGAGCTTTATTAAAGAAGATATTGCCGAAAAGCGCGACTGAGGTTTCGGCGTCAACAATAGTTCCCGTAGCCGCAATATCCGAGAGCATAGTCTCGCGCTCGAATATAATCAGCGCGCCTGTGCGCGAATGCGAAAACAGTGTTGCGGTGTCGGCGGCGTCGATGATTGATTTTTTTACCTTTTTCTCCCAATCATCGCCTTTGCCCTGCTTAAACGCGCTTATCAGCCTGCCCCACGTGTTTTTTCTGCCCATTTGCTCAAGGGCTTTACGGATTTCGGGCTGGAAAATAATCGCGATCAAAACAACCGAAGCCTCAAAGAAAGCCCTCAACAGTGATGAAAGCATTACAAGACCGAACAAGGAGGATAAGAAGTAAACGACAAGCAGTACAAATACTCCCTTTAAAAGCTGAACCGCCCTGGTCTCGCGGACAAGTCTGAACAATCCGAAAATAATAAATCCGATTGCCAGAATATCTACAACGTCACGGAACTGAATTGTTTTGAATAAGGACAGAAAATTATCAAAAAATTCCATTTCAGCTTTCATCTCCTTTCTCTGAACAAAGCCCAAAGCCGGCTTGCCCAACGTCTTTTTAAGGCGCGATTTAAATATAACGTATTTCTTTTTTTATTTTAACATATTATACGCTCTAATTGCAACCGTTTTTTTATACTTTTGAAATTTTATTCACTGCATTTAAAAAATAATTCACCTGAGCGCGGTTATTGAACACCGACATCACCGCCCTTACGGTTCCTTTTTCGAGCGTACCCATACTTTTGTGCGCCAGCGGAGCACAGTGAAGTCCGGCTCTGACTGCTATATTAAACTTGTTTAGCCTTTCCGCTGTCTGCTCACAGTCCATATCCTTAATATTAAAAGAAATTACCGGAGCACAGCTTTCGCTGTCGGGAAAAGCTGTATATAGCTCGACCCTGCCGATATTGCTAAGTCCGTCATAAAGCCTTTGAGCAAGCTGAGCTTCATATGAGGATATATTTTCAGTACCCCTGTTAAGCACAAATTTTACGCCCTCGTTAAGCCCTGCGATTCCCGAAACGTTCGGCGTACCGCTCTCGTACTTATCGGGCAAAACGTCGGGCTGGTTAATATCAGCCGAAAAGCTGCCTGTTCCGCCCTGAGTAAGGCTGTCCGGGGTTCGCTCTGAGTTAATAACCAAAACGCCCGTGCCCATCGGTCCGTAAAGTCCCTTGTGCCCTGCGGTGCAGAGGTAATCTATGTCGCTGTTTTTTAGCGATATGGGCTCTATTCCCGCGGTTTGGGCGGCGTCAACGCAAAAGAGTATTCCGTAAATTTTGCACATCGCGGCAATACGGTTGACAGGGAGCTTTATTCCGAAAACGTTTGAGGCGTGAGTGCATATAATCATTTTTGTTTTCGCGTTAATCAGCCCGCGGAAGTTCCCTATTGTCTGCTCGTCGTCGCCCTGAACAACCTCGGCGACAGAGTAGCTTACACCCTGTTTTTCGAGAGCGGCGACGGGTCTTAAGACCGCGTTGTGCTCCAAGGATGAAATAATAACATGGTCTCCGCTTTTCAGCGTACCCTTTATTACGGTATTAAGTGCAGTGGTGCAGTTATTTGTAAATATTATTTTCTCGGCGTTGTCCAAATCAAAAAGCATTGCCAGGTTCTCGCGGCACTTAAAGATAAGCTCCGAGGATTTTAACGAGAGCCTGTGTCCGCTCCTGCCGGGATTGGCGCAGTTGTTCATAGCGTAGTTTACGGCGTTGACAACGCTTTTCGGCTTTGGATAGGACGTCGCGCCGTTATCAAAATATATCAATTATAATCAACGGCAGACACGCCGACTACCTTTATTCCGCTGTTATTAATCAGCTCAAAAGCCTTTTCGTAATTGTTCCTAACCTTAAGGCTGTAGCCGCAGGAGCCCTTGCCTGCTCCCGACGGAGTTCTGACGGTTTGCGAGTAGATTCCGTTTTTTCTCAGCAGCTCCTTTGCCCTTAACAGCCTTGTCATATTATCAAAAATAATCAAGTTCTTATCCATTATTTCACCTTTTTCCATGCGCCGTACAAAAGGCGCGTATTTGATATTTCTTTATAATATTATATGCCGGGAAAAATAATGGTGAAAAACCCGGACGAATAAATAAAATATAGACAAAACAGCCGTTTTCTGTTATCATAAAACAAAGATGAATTTACTATTCAGACAGGAACAGACCAATGAAAAAGAAAAAACTAAAACCGAGATATAAATTTTTAATAGCCTCGCTGATTATTATTACGGTAGGTTTTTTTACTTACGCGGTAATTTCAGGCAGCAATTACCAAATCGGAATCCCGTACATCGACGAAGATTTCGGACCGGATGTTGACGTTTCGGATTCGGTCGAAGCAAAATGCAACGATGAAAGCATAGTAAAGATAACCTCTGTTTACACCCAAAAGGACAGAACAGTGTTACACTGCATCTGTATTGACACCCAAAGCGTAAGTCAGGGAAAATGCAGTATTGATATCAGCTTTAACGATTCCGATGTAAAGGACACAGTTATTATGAGGCACGATTTGGTGGTGTTGCCCTTCGGGGTAATTTACGATTTAACGACCGACAACTTTTCGGCTATGAAAATAGGGATTCACGTTGAGGTTCTCGTGCTGATAATATTTACAATCGTGCTTATCCTCTCGTTTATCGAAAAATTTAAAAACGGCAATTTCTCATACTCAATGGCGGTTTTGGGAGGCGTGATATTATTCCTCGCTATAACTGTGATCACGACCTTTATAGATCCGTGGTACTGGCAAATCAACTCCAGCTTATTTACGGTCAGAATGCTTTTAACCCATATTGTTAACAGCGGCTACGGGTTTATCGCAATTACTACCCTCCCTGTGCTTATTCTGGCGGTCGCGCTTTGTATAAGCAACGTAATTCTGATAAAAAAGGAAGGCTTCGGGCTGCACAACGCACTCGGATTTTTCATAGGCTTTACAATACTTGCGGGAATAGTTGTAATCGAGCTCAGCGGAAATTTTGCCAATGTTAATTCGGATATGGAATTTGCCGTAAAGTATATATTTAACCACTGCGCTATATTTTTGCTGTGCTACTTTGAGTGTATGCTTATTTCCACCGCGTTTTGCGCTGTTGCGGCAACCAAGTACAAGGTTAAATTTGATATTGATTATATCATCATCCTCGGCTGCGCGCTGATGGGCGACGGCACTCCCACTCCGCACCTGATGGGCAGGATTCAGCGAGCTTATGATTTTGAAGCCGAGCAGTATAAGTCCACCGGCAAGCACGCAAAGTTCGTACCCTCGGGCGGTCAGGGAAGCGACGAGGTTATCAGCGAGGCGGAAAGTATGAAGCACAAGCTGGAAGAGCTCGGAATTGACGGCGGCAGAATTATAAAAGAGGACAAATCCGTTAACACAAGTCAGAATATGTGGTTCTCCAAAAAGGCTATTGAAAATGATACCGAAAACATTGAGGACGTAAACATAGCCTTTTCAACTACAAATTACCACGTATTCAGGGGCTATACACTGGCAAAAAAGGCAGGAATGAACGCCAAGGGTTTATCAGCGAAAACAAAGTTTTACTTCTTTCCAAACGCGTTTATAAGGGAGTTTATCGGACTTGTTTGGGAGCAGAAAAAACGCCACCTGCTTTTCGCGCTCTTAATAATCGCCTCAATCGCCTTGCTTTACTTACTTATAATTTATTAAAATATACAGTCAGGCAGGCTTAACGCAAAAACGCTGATGCCTGCCTGTATTTTTTAAAGAAAAAACTTTTATTTTATCACTATCGAAATATAAAAGATAATTTTTATTATATAATGTACTTTGTGATTTTGGGTATTTTGGTATAGTTTTCTTTGGAGGGAAATGTATGAAAATCGGATTTGACAACAACAAATATCTCGAAATGCAGTCACAGCATATCCGCGACAGAATCAAGCAGTTCGGCGACAAGCTGTACCTTGAGTTCGGCGGAAAGCTGTTTGACGACTACCACGCGTCACGCGTTCTGCCGGGCTTTAAGCCGGATTCAAAGCTGCAAATGCTTATGCAGCTAAAGGATGAGGCGGAGATTGTAATTGTAATTAACGCCGACGACATCGAAAAGAACAAGGTCAGAGGCGACTTGGGAATTACATACGATTTGGATGTTCTCAGACTTATCGACCTGTTCAAGAACCGCGGACTGTGCGTTGAGTCGGTTGTGCTTACAAGATACGCCGAACAGCCAACCGCTGTTAAGTTTGAAAAGAAGCTGACGGAAAACGGAATCAGGGTTTATCATCACTACTCAATCCCCAACTACCCCACCGACGTTGACTTGATTGTAAGCGATGACGGCTACGGAAAGAACGATTATGTAGAGACCTCGCGCAGGCTTGTTGTAATTACCGCACCGGGACCGGGCTCGGGCAAAATGGCGGTTTGTCTGTCTCAGCTTTACCACGAGCACAAGCACGGTGTAGAGGCAGGCTACGCAAAGTTTGAGACCTTCCCCATTTGGAATCTTCCGCTAAAGCACCCTGTTAACGTTGCGTATGAGGCGGCTACGGCGGATTTGAACGACGTTAATATGATTGACCCGTTCCACCTTGAGGCATACGGCAAAACCACCGTTAACTACAACAGAGATATCGAGATATTCCCTGTTCTCAACACGATGTTTGAGCAAATTTTAGGCAAGTCGCCGTATAAGTCGCCTACGGATATGGGCGTAAATATGGCAGGAAACTGCATTATCGACGACGAAGCCGTTTGCGCGGCAGCCAATCAGGAGATTATCAGACGTTACTATCAGGCACTTTGCAACAACACAAAGGGCGTGGGAAGCTACGACGAGGCGTATAAAATCGGTCTTTTGATGAAGCAAAACAAGCTGACAACCTCAGACCGTCCCGTTGTTGCCGCTGCGTTAAAAAGAGCGGAGGAAACAGGAGCTCCCGCTGCGGCACTTGAGCTTGGCGACGGCAAGCTGATTACGGGAAAGACAAGCAATCTGCTCGGAGCTTGCTCGGCAATGCTGCTTAACTCGCTTAAGTCTTTGGCTGAAATCCCCGACAAGGTAGATATTATTGACCCGGCTGTTATTGAGCCGATTCAAAGACTGAAGGTTGAGCACTTCGGTTCCGCAAACCCAAGGCTGCACACCGACGAAATTTTGATCGCGCTGTCAATGTCCGCGGTAACCAACCCCACCGCTAAGCTGGCGATGGATCAGATTAAAAATCTCCGCGATACCGACGCGCACGCAACGGTTATTCTTTCCGAAACCGACACTCGCACTCTTAAAAAGCTCGGAATAAGGCTTACTACCGAACCCGAGTATGAGACCGACAGGCTTTACAGAAAGTAATGTGCGAAGGCACCTTTGTCCGCGTTTGTACAGGATGAAATTTAATACACATAAAAAAAGTTCGGCTGAAAATCAGCCGAACTTTTTTAATTCTAATTTGGAATAAACGGAAGCTCATATTCATCTGTGGGATATTCAAAATCATAGCTGCTTCCCGATGAATTGTCAATTTCTGCCTTAGAGCTATTGCCGTTGCCGCCCGGATTTGATGACGAAGCCGGGTTGTTTGAATTTCCGCCTGAATTATTGGCAGGCGAGGAGGTGTTTGAGCTTTGACGGTTTTCGTTTTTTGAACCCGAATTATTGTTTTCGGCTTTCGACTCACTTCCGCCGCCCTGAGAGGACTTTGAATCATCCGAGCTGCTCTGAGACGAATCAGAGTTAGCCGATTGGCTTTGAGATGTGCTTGGAGCTGTAGGATTATTTGACTTTGAAGAAGCCGCGGACGGCTTTTGGGTTACAGCCGCTGTTGTTGTCTGAGCAGAACTCGAATCTGAATCCGAGTTATCGCTCTTCTCTCCGCAAGCCGAAAAGGCAAACGTAAGTATAGCCGCTAAAGCAAGTGTAATAATAATTTTTTTAAGCATAATTATATCCTCAGTTTTCAGTCATCAATCGCGCCGATTTCCCTTAATTTGGTAATGACATCGTGAACGTCCGCCCTCATAACCTTTTTATCACCGTCAAAGCGATTATACAGCTCGTCTGCAATCGCTTCTTCCGTAGTGTCGCTTTCAAGGCAGTTAAGAATAACCTCAACGGTTTTGTTACCCTGAACAAGCCCGTGAAAATCCGCTCCCGCGGTGGGAACAACCACGGTCTGACCGTCTATTGTGTGCTTTACAAAATTTTGATTCAACTTCATATTAACAGTCCTTAACCAACAGCCACCCGGACAAAACGTCCGGGCGACTGATTTTCAGATAAGAAATATAACTAACAACAAATCAAATTGATGATTACATTATATCATATCGTCCTCATATTCGTGGGGATCACTTGAATTGCCTGAAGTAGTAATTACGTCCTCAGTTTTAAACTCAATAATTTCAAGCTGTGTGCGAGTATAAAGTTCCTTCTCCATAATCTTCTTCCTTTCAAATTAGCCAAAATAGTCTTTGGCGGCAATATAGTAACGATAGGTTGCTCTGCCAAGCTCTTTTGCTGTTTTGTTTGCAGTTGTTGAGGCAAGCTGCTTTTTGGTGTAGCTCAGAGCAGAGTAGCTGTAATCATTATCACCTATTGTAATTATATGAGGAACAGCCAAATCGTTAGCGGCAATATTCTTTACGTCATAGTAAATCATATCGTCCTTTACGCCGTAGTTAACAGTTTCACCGTCAACCTTAATGCTGTTCTTATAGTTGCCGAAGGCTTCATTATCAGTTATTTTATAATAATGTCTCAGCGTTGTTTCGGTCAGGTAAACAATGGTAGAGCCCTGATAAGCCAAGCCGTATTTTTCAAGGTTTTCACTCATTACGCTTGACGGAGCGTCAATCATATCCGCGGTTACTTCGTAATCAAGATAATTCGTTCCGCCGTTTGCGGGCTCATTGACGTTTCTCTCAAATCTAATCTGAGAATTTGCGCCGTAGTCAAGCATAGCCTTGACAAGTGTGTTTAACTTATTATAATTTTCCAGACCGTATTTTTCAACATAGGTGCTGATAAATGTGCTGTCGTTAAGGATTCTGTCGGCGTACTGCTTAACGGAATAGTAATTAACCTCATCCTGAACAACGCCGCCGATTGTTACCTTTGCGGTAATGATATATGTCATCTCGGCAGCCGCGACATTGCAGGTAGCCTTGTAGCGGTGATCTCTGACAAAGTCTTTTACCTTGTCCAGCTTGTAGCTTGAACGTTTAATGTTTCCTTCAACATTCCACTCAAAGTCAACCGTTACTCCCCTGTCAACATCTTCTTCGCTTACGTTGATAAAGAAGTTTACGCCGATATCGCCGTTAAGAGTCAGGCTGTGACCTGCAAACAGCTTAGCGTCAGCTTCAGCGGTGTTTCTGTACTCAATGCCGTTAAACACAGCCTTAGCGGTATAAACGGTTTTGTCGTTCTGATAATCAATAGCCACATCGGTTGTGATTACGCTCTGAACATCGCCGCAAATTCCGCAGGTAAAGGTTGCTGTGGCTGATTTATAATCATCTGCCCAATTCCAAACAGGCTCGCCGTATTGATGGCCGAGTGCGGGAATCTCAATTTGTTCAGAACGAATTTCATAATCGTAAGAACCAAACTGATCTCTTGCATAATAGTGACCTGAACCGGGCGTCTCGCAGCCGGGTTGAGTATCAACCGCAAATTCGATATTATTCAACAAGTGGTAAGGTTCAAAACCGCAATCGCTGCAGTGGTATGTAACCTTTACATTTTGATAATCAGTGCCCCATTCCGCGTAGGGTTCAACAAACTGATGCTCCTGCGGTGTGAATACAGCTGTATATTCCGCGTGATCTGTTACAGGTGTAAGCTCGGGAGTCCAGCCTGTAAAATTATAATGATATAAATCATCAGGAGACCTTTCAGGTGTGCCGTTATAAACAGGCGTCTCGCCGTATTCAACAAAGGTTTGACCAAGATTCGTTCCGTCATAATTGTGCCAAGTAACCGGATAACTCATAAGTGTTTCGGTGTACTGAGCGGTGTACGAAGCGTCGCCTGTTACAGGTTGAATCTCGGGAGTCCAACCGCTGAACTCATAATAATACTGCTGTGTGGAAGCCTTTGTAGGAGTTTGTCCCGGATAGAACGGTATAGTGCCGTATGCAAACCACGAATCCGAAAGAAGTGTTCCGTTGTCGTCATACCAAGCGATACGATACGTTCTTGGATATTCTGTAAACTGCGCGGTGTAAGTTACATCATGCGTTACATAATCAAGATTCGGAGACCACTGTCCCTCAAAGAGATAATCGTGCTCTGTATCGCTCAGCTTTGTAGGAGTTTCTCCCTGATAATTAGGATAGGAGTTATACGTAACTTCCTGTGTATAAAGGGTATCGCCGTTCCAGTTCTTAAATGTAACGTTGTATTTTCTTAATGTTTCATCATAAACCGCAATATATGTGATTTCTCTTGTTACGGTATTAACAGTAGGTGTCCAGCCTGCAAAGGTGTAATCGTGCATTTCAGAGCTTGCCCTTGTGGGACTTTCGCCTTTGTAGGTAGGCAAATCACCGTACTCATAAACTTCGTTCGCAAGCTCTGTTCCGTCGTAGTTTTGCCAAATGACATTATATGTATTTACAGATCGGTCGAACACTGCGGTGTATCTTTTGTTCTCGGTAGCCGGAGCAATCTCAGGCGACCAACCCTTGAAGGTGTAGGTGTACTGCTCGTCGGAGTTCTTAACCGGGGTAGTACCCTTGTAAGAAGGAGTTTCACCGTGAATTACGGTATCGGTTTCAACCACCTCGCCGTTGCCGTCAACCCAAGTAATTGTGTAAGGAGTAACGTTTGTAAGGCTGAAATAATTATAGAACCAGCCGTCATCTCCGTCAGCGTTGCGGCGGAAGTAAACGTCATATGTGCCGTCGGCGGTAACGGTATAGGTAGCGTCATAATCATCAGGATACCAAGCGTCGTCACTGCTGCAAACTTTTATTTGGTCATTCGCGCTTAGCTGAACACCTGACAACTTGTATTCCTCAAATCCGTCTTTATTCTTTACCGGAGAAAAAACAGGAGAGTAATCTTTATTCCATTGCGGGTCTGTGAATGTACCAACAAGATAATAAGTCGGAACTTCGTTAACCGTAACTTTATTATCATGGAGTGAAACCGCCCAATGCGCGCCGTTCTTAATTGAGGTAATATTTTCTGTCTGCTGTTTTTCAGTGTCTTCTTTACCGTTGCTAAAGATAACACCCTCGGCAGTTGAAGGAATCTGCGCTGTTAAATTAAAATTCTCTCCGCCGGATTTAATACTTACTCCCGGCCAGGTGTTGTCTTCACTGCCTTTCCAGTAATAAACATAAACATCATCCCAGCCAATAGCGTTTGTTACGGAAACGTTGTATGTAGAAACCGGCATTTCAGAATAAGTCGCGGTATATTCCGCGTCGCCTGTTACGGGAGCAACTGCGGGAGTCCATCCGCTAAAGGAATAGCTGTGTTCAAGCGTACTTTCTTTTTGAGGAATGTCCGGATTTTCAGGCATATCTCCGTACTCAACTTCCTGAGTATCAAGAATAGTGCCGTCGTCGTTTTTCCAGGTAACGGTGTATTTTCTTGCCTCGGAGCTAAACTGCGCGGTGTAAGTAATATCGCCTGATACAGCCGAGATTTCGGGAGACCAGCCGGTAAAGGTGTACGCTGTATCTACCGAAGCAGGCTTTTCGGGAGTTTTGCCGTCATAACTCGGTGTTGTTCCCTGCTCTACGTTCTCGTCAGTTTCAAGCACCGTGCCGTCGTAATTCTTCCAGGTAACGGTGTATTTGGGGTTAATCTTATATAAGTACAGGCAACTTTCGTGCCAATCTTCATTGCCGTCACTATACGGACGGAAATAAATATCGTATGTACCTGTTTCGGAAACTGTGTAATTACTTCCGGGATCGGGGTACCATTTTTTATTACTGTCGATAACCTTAAGCTCCGCTCCGGCAGTAAGCTGTACTCCCGACAGCTTGTACTGAACCTTGCAGCTGTCTGTTGTGTTTTCAAGAGTAAACGGATAATCGGTGTTAGTTGTGTCCCAATTATTTATTGTTCCTATCAGATAATACGAAGGTGCTTCACTTACGGTGTATTTGCCGCCGGACTGTGTATTGCTGATTATCCAATGCGCACCGTCTTTGATTCCGGTAGTAATATCTACGGTCTGCTTTCCTTTGTTGTTATTATTAAAAATAACTCCTGATGTATTTTTGGGGATTTTATAAGTATAGCAGTTATTACCGGAATACTGTGTTGCAGCCTCACCGGGCCAGCTCTTTCCATCGTTCCAATAATAAACATTTACACTATTCCAACCGGCGTTATCGGTTACATAGATTGTATAAGTATCGGTATCATCCTCAACCGTTTTCTGCTTAGAGTCGGTATAGGTTTGATTGTTGAAGGTTGCCGTAGCAGTGTAGGTTATTGCATTATTTTCCGTATTGCTTGTAATAACGGCGTTTACCGTTTGCTTGTCTGAGCAAACCGAGCAGGTAAACTGCGCGGTCGCGGAGCTGTAGTCGCTTGCCCAAGTCCAAACAGGAGTGCCGTAGGTGTGCTCACAGCTCGAATACCGGCTCCAGGTTCCGCCGCCTTTGTCCCACGTTCCGTCGGTAACCTCGTAACAGTTGGTACCGTCGTCGGGGAACAAATCATCGGTTTGGTTCCACTTGTTATCCCAATTATTTTCTGTTGTACCACCGTTCATACGGCAGAAGATAACGTTAGTCCATTCTCCGGAAGGAACATTTGCCGAATAATAGCCGTCATTGTCGCTCTCTGTCATATCTGCCCATTGGTCTGCGCCCGTAGAAGCATTATAAACATACATTGCAAAGCGCGCGCCCTCAGAAGTCCAATTAGAATTTGGCTTGAGGTAAAGAGTATCGGCTTCGATATAATCAATTACACTGTCCTCTGCGTTATAAACAACAGCTACGCCCTGAGAATCAACATTACCGCTGATTACGCCGTTTGACACGGTGAAAGTACCGCCAGAAACATAATCCTTATATGTGCCGTCTTCCATAGTGTTAGCGGTAAGGCTTACCTGACCGCCGCCGTCGAGCTTAGAGATAACAACGCCCTTTGTTCCGCGCTCAATATAGGCAACGTTACCGGAGGACGCAAGATACTCAGAAGTACCGTTAAAGTGGTTTTTAAACTTGTTTACCTCGGCAACCGCGGTGCTCTTCCAGTTAGTATCAGAGCTTGCCTGTCCGATTGTGCTGTTAGGACGCGCAAAGAACAGAGCTGTAGAGTCAGCCCTCGCGCCTACAATAGCCCAAGTATTATTAATAACACTATTGGAAATATCCTTTGTTTGTCCGGTGCTGCCGTTATATGTGTCGTGAGACTCCGCCCACAGCACGCTATTTGCGGCTGATGTGCCCTTGTTGTAGCTGTAATTGGCAAGTCCCGAGGCAGAGCCGCTTTTTGCGTTGTTCAACGCGCTGTCGCCTGTATAATCATCGGTAACAGCCATATATTCTGTATAGCTTGAAATATCAATTCCGGCACTGCCTAAAATCTCGCCGTAATTATACAGCGTCACGCCCTTGCTTTCCGCGTAGGATTTTGCGCCGTTAACTACAACAGGCCAGAAATCACTGTTATACGCGCCGTCATCGTACGGAGTTTCAATATGCTTTGCCGCGTCAAAACGGAAGCCGTCAACTCCGCAGTCGATACAAGCCTTAAGTAAGCTGAGAAATTTTTGCTTAATATCATAATGTTTTGTGTTTAAATCCGGCATACCGATATTTTTCTGAGTAATATCGTAACGGTTTGTATAATTATTTGCCGAATCATCGGTATGGAAATATTCAGCTTTTTGAAGTTCACTATCCACACTACTGTGTACATAATTAACAGACGCGCCGATTGGAGAATCGCTGCTCGTCGTATTATTAGCGACGTGATTTGCAACAATATCAACGATAACCTTGATATTGTACTTTTCCGCCTCGGTACAAAGAGCTGTTAGCTCTGCCTGTGTTCCGAGCCATGAATCGCCGTCGGCAATCCTGATTCCGAGCGGCTGATAGAATTTCCACCACTGATCGCTTCCTGTCCAACTGGAATTATAGTCCTTCGGAGGCTGAACAGGCGAGGTCTGTACAGCGGTGTAGCCTGCCTTGGCGATATCCGCAAGGTTAGCCTTGATGTTGTTGTACGACCAGTCAAAGCAGTGCAGAATGTTGCTGCCCTGAATAGTGTCCTGAGCGTAGGTTTCAACGGTTGTTTCTGCCGCCGCGGGGACTATCGCTACGGTTGCCAAAGACAGAACCATACACAGCGAGAGAATTACGCTCGTGAGTTTTTTTGTAAAACTCATAGTTTTCACTCCTTTTTTTATATTCGGTTAAGCAAATATTTACCCACTTTGCTTAATAATATACCAATTTAATTTTACATAATTTTTGTTATATAGTCAAGATTTTTTACGTTATTTTTTACTAAACGTTAGATATTTTTACTTTTGACATTTATGTCACAAAAAAAGAAAATCCCAAAAGCAAAACGCCTTTGGGATTACATAATAATTTGGTTCCAATATTAGATTTTTGCCGATAACAGCTTGCCCATATCGTACATACCCGGCTCTTGATTCGCGAGGAATACCGCCGCGTTGACCGCGCCTGCCGCGAACACTTCCTTTGACTGCGCCTGGTGTGTGAGCGTTACAACCTCGTCGTGACCCGCAAAGATAACCTCGTGCTCGCCTACGATAGTTCCGCCGCGTACCGAGTGAATACCAATCTCATTTTTAGCGCGCTTTTTGCGGTATGAGTGCCTGTCGTACACGTACATCGGCTCCTGCTCGAGAGTATCTGAAATACCGTCGGCGATCATCAGCGCGGTTCCGCTGGGAGCGTCGAGCTTTTGATTGTGGTGCTTTTCGACAATCTCAATGTCAAAGCTCGAGCCGAGCACCTTTGCCGCCTGCTTTGAAAGCTCAATCAAAAGGTTGATTCCAAGCGACATATTGCCCGAATAGAAAACAGGAATTGTCTTTGAGGCTTCCTTGATTTTCTCAACCTGCTCGGTCGAATAACCCGTTGTGCAGATTACGCAGGGCACCTTGTTTTTGAGCGCGAAGTCAAGCATTCCGTCGAGCGCGGAAGGGTTTGAGAAGTCGATGATAACGTCGGGTGTTTTGTCAGCCCCGTCAAAACTGTTGAAAACATCAAAGTCATATTTATTATCCCCGAAGGCGTCAACGCCGAACAGCACCTCGGTCTCGGGATTTTCATTAACCGACTGCGCCACAAAATAACCCATCTTGCCGTTACAGCCGACAATAGCAATTTTTGTCATTTTAACTTCCCCTATCTTTAATTAATCAAGGGCGGATACAACGCTCCGCCCTAAATTTTTATCAAATTTTACCCAGCAAATCGTACTTAGCAAGGCAGTCCTTGAGGTCGTGATAACCCGCGACGCTCATCGGAACAAGCGGCAGCTTGCACTCGCCTGCGTCAAAGCCGTAAAGGTTCATAGCGGTCTTAATGGGAATCGGGTTAACGTCGCTGAACATAATATTCATAAGCTCGAGGTAATGGAAGTGGAGCTTCTGAGCCTCGGCAAAGTTGTTTTCAAGGCAAAGCTGGCAGATTTTGTGCATCTCGGCAGGGCAGATATTCGCGAATACCGAGATTACACCCAAAGCTCCGAGCGACATAAACGGAACGGTCTGGTCGTCGTTACCCGAGTAGATGTCGAGGTTATCTCCGCACAGCGAGCGGATAAGCGCGACCTGAGAGATATTGCCGCTTGCTTCCTTGGCAGCCTTGATATTCGGGTGCTTGCAGAGCTCGGCGTAGGTCTTGGGCTGAATGTTGCAGCCTGTTCTTGACGGAACATTGTAAAGGATAACGGGAAGGTCAACCGAGTCGGCAATCACGTTAAAGTGCTTTACAAGACCTGACTGAGAGGTTTTGTTATAGTAGGGCGTAACGCTGAGAAGAGCGTCGCAGCCCGACTCCTGAGCGGACTTTGAGAGCATAACGGCGGTTTTGGTGTCGTTGCTGCCTGTGCCGGCAATAACGGGGATTCTGCCGTTAATTTTCTCGGAAGCAAAAGCGATTACCTCGCAGTGCTCCTTTTCGGTGAGAGTAGCGGCTTCGCCTGTTGTTCCGCAGATAATAATAGCGTCGGTGCCGTTTTCTACGTGGAACTCAAGCAGCTGTCCCAAAACGTCATAATTTACACTTCCGTCTGACAATGTGGGCGTAATCAAAGCGACGCCCGAACCGGTAAAAATATGGTCTGCCATAATCTTCCTCCAAAATTAATCCATATAACCCTCTGCGCAGAGAAGCTCAGCCAAAAGCACTGCACCGCCGGCTGCTCCTCTGAGAGTATTGTGTGACATACAAACGAACTTGTAGTCGTACTGTGTATCTTCTCTGAGTCTTCCTATAGAAACCGCCATACCGTTCTCGAGATTTCTCTCGGACTTAATCTGCGGACGGTCGGGCTCTGTAAAGTAATGCAGAAAATGCTTGGGGGCACTGGGAAGCTCAAGCTCCTGTGCTCTGCCCCTGTAGTTCTCCCAGATGTTGATAATCTCGTCAACTGTGGGCTTCTTTACGCCGTCCTTAAACGACATAAACACTGCCGCGGTGTGACCGTCGGACACGGGAACGCGGATACACTGCGAAGTAATCGAGATATCCTCGGCGTTCTTAATCACGCCGTTTTCAATCTTACCCCAGATTTTAAGCGGCTCCTGCTCGGACTTCTCCTCCTCGCCGCCGATGTACGGAATTACGTTGTCAATCATCTCAGGCCATGTCTTAAAGGTCTTGCCCGCGCCGGAAATTGCCTGATATGTGCAGGCGAGAACCTTGTTTACGCCGAGCTCCTTAAGCGGATTGATAGCCGGAACATAGCTCTGAAGCGAGCAATTTGACTTAACGGCAATAAAGCCCCTCTTTGTGCCGAGGCGTTTTCTCTGAGCCTCAATGATTTTGATGTGGTCTGCGTTAATCTCGGGGATAACCATAGGCACGTCGGGAGTAAAGCGGTGAGCGGAGTTGTTTGAAACAATCGGGCACTCAGCCTTTGCGTAACGCTCCTCCAACGCCTTGATATCGTCCTTCTTCATATTAACGGCGCAGAAGCAAAAATCGACCTGAGAAGCAACAGCCTCTACATCCTCCGCGTCAACAATTACCATATCCTTATATTTTTCGGGAAGCTCCTTAGCCATATGCCATCTTCCGTCAACAACCTCGCCGTACTTTTTGCCCGCGCTTCTCGCGCTTGCGGCGAGTACCTTAACATCAAACCAAGGGTGATTTTCAAGCAGGAGCGCGAAACGCTGTCCTACCATTCCTGTAGCTCCGATAATTCCTACCTTGTACTTTTTCACTTTGATTCCTCCGAATTTTACAA
>CAMNHG010000006.1 GCA_946539105.1 uncultured Clostridia bacterium
TATAATTAAAATGAAATACTGTCATTCCGTTTTCGGGAATGACAGTAATTTTTTATACTAATTCCTGATAGAAAGTAGACTTATATTTTGCGAGGATTTTTTTCGCAAGACAAGGCGAAGGACGCGGCAAGGCTGACGCCTTGCAAGGACGACAACGCAGTATTGCGGAAAATAGACCGCAAAGATTGTCTACTTTTTATTAGGTATTAGTATTAGTTCTTTTTACCGGATTGCTGTTTTTCCTTTTCTATCTCCTCTTTGCTCTTTGAATAACGCGCGAAGATTGACATTGTCGAAAGGAAGCTGGTCAGAATATAAACAAGAAGCGCGAGCATTGAGCCGAGCGAAATCAGGTTGATTGTAACAATCGTGAGGATTGAAATTACACCTGCAAGGCAGCAAAGCAGGGACACAACGTTCTTGATATTGCGCTGTTTGTCAAACGCGCAGAAGAAAAAGCCGATAAGCGGAATTACCACAAAAATAAAGTTCAGGGGCAAAATTCTTGTTATCGCCGAGTAGTCCGACGCTGTCGCGCCGATAACGTTGCCTGTGCCGAGGGCACTGAGCATTTCATACACCGAATCTGTTACCAGCTTGCCGTCCTGAACGAACTGGTAATACGGCCAAGCGCAAAATACAAGCTGAAAAAGATACAGCACGCAAAGCGTTATTCTAAGCCTTTTTCTTGTTTTATTCTCAGGAATCTTGTCCATAATTTCCTCCGTTTAATAAATATTACATTATATTGTAGCACATATTTTGAATTTGCACAATAGGAAATTTTATGTTATACTATGATTTTGTAAAGGAGAAATTTTTATGAGTTATATTAACGAATCAATAATTTACAATATTTATCCGCTTGGCTTTTGCGGTGCGCCTAAGGAAAATGACGGCGTGCAGAGCTACCGCCTCGACAAAATCTACGACTGCATTGACCATTTTAAAAAGCTCGGCATTAATGTGATTGTATTCAACCCGGTTTTTGAGAGCTCGCGCCACGGATATGACACCATTGACTACAAGCGCGTTGACTGCCGCCTGGGAGATAATCAGAGCTTTAAGAAAATATGCGACACTCTGCATGAAAACGGCATTAAGGTTATTCTTGACGGCGTATTCAACCACGTGGGCAGAGACTTTTTTGCCTTCAAGGATATTCAGGAGAAAAAGTGGGACTCGCCCTACTGCGGATGGTTCCAAAACCTTAACTTCGACGGCAACAGTCCCTACGGCGACCCGTTTTGGTACGAGGGCTGGGCAGGTCACTACGACCTTGTTAAGCTGAATTTGCAAAATCCCGACATAGTTTATCACCTGCTTGACTCGGTTAGCTTTTGGATTGATGAGTTTAATATTGACGGTCTGCGCCTTGACGCCGCGGACGTGATTGATATTGAGTTCTTTAAGAAGCTCAAAAATCTTTGCAAGTCCAAAAAGCCGGATTTTTGGATGTACGGCGAGATTACCCACGGAGACTACAACCGCTGGGCTAACCCCGACGCGCTTGATTCGGTTACAAACTACGAATGCTACAAGGGTTTGTACTCAAGCCACAACGACCACAACTATTTTGAGATTGCGCACTCGCTGCAAAGGCAGTTTTCAAACGGCGGAATCTATCAGAATATTTACACCTACAACTTTGTTGACAACCACGACGTTAACCGTATCGCGAGCAATTTGAGGGACAAAAATCACCTGTTCCCCATTTACACCATGCTTTACACTATGCCCGGCGTGCCGTCGATTTACTACGGCAGCGAGTACGGAATTGAGGGCAAAAGAACCCGCGAAAGCGACTATGAGCTTCGCCCGTGCCTTGATTTAAACAATGTTCCGAACGCAAATTATCAGCTGTTCGACCACCTTGTAAAACTCGGCAAAATCCGCCTCGCGCTTGAAGCACTTAAGTACGGAAAGTTCGAGAACGTCAACATTATGAACGAAAAGCTGGTTTACAAGCGTTTTACGGACACCCAGACAGTGTTTGTGATGTTCAACCTGACCGACCATACCGAGAGAGTCGGCTTTGACTCGCGCTGTAACGCAAAGCTCACCGACGTGCTTAACGGCAATCAGGTGTTTGACTGCAACGGCTGGTGCGAGCTTGACGTTGATGCGTATTCGTCGAGGATTTTGGTTGTCAACAACGGTGATTTCAAGCTGAATCTTGACGCGCCTGCAAACACAGAAGCCGTCGATAATCCCTCAGAAACCCCCATGCCGCAAAAAAAGGAAGGCGTGTTTATCGGCGAAAAGTACAGACATTTTAAGGGCAATGTTTACGAGGTTACCGGCTTTGCAAAGCACAGCGAAACCGGCGAAAAGCTGGTAATTTACCGCTCTGTGAACAATCCCGACGACGTTTGGGCAAGACCTTACGATATGTTTAATGAAATTTTCTGGCGCGGCGGAGAAAAAATTAAACGCTTTGAGCTGATATAATGAAGAACAAAATTCTTATTTTAATTTGTGTTTTAATATTCTTTATTGGAATTATAGGCAGTGCCTTTGTGCTGTTTTCGCCAAAAAAGAACAACGTCAACATCAAGCGCGACGGCAGGGTTTTGTACAGCTTTGATCTTAACAACACCGCGGACAGCGAGCTTGAGATTCCCTACGGCGACAGCTCGAATACCGTTGAGATTAAGGACGGCAAAATCCGCGTAAAGGACGCGGAATGTCGTGATCAAACCTGCGTTAATATGGGTTGGCTCAGCTCCGGCTCAATGCCGATTGTCTGTCTGCCGAACCACCTTGTAATTGAGTTTGCGGACGGATATGATGACGGCGTTGACGCTGTTGCAAGATGATTATATTTCTAATATAGAATTTAGGTAGTTTATGAAAGCAAAAAGACTTGCCGAGCTGTCGGTGCTGACGGCAGTATCGCTGATAATTTTTATAGTTGAGCTGCAAATTCCAAACCCCTTCCCCATTCCGGGAATTAAGCTGGGACTTGCTAACATCATAACGGTCTTTGCGGTCTATCACTACAGGGCTTATGAGGTCACGATGGTTGTCGGGATAAGGCTTGTGCTGGGCTCGATTTTCGGAGGCAATATAACCGCGCTTATTTACAGCGCGTCGGGAGCGGTTTTGTGCCTGCTCGGAATGTTGCTGCTGAAAAAGATAATCGACGAAAAGCACATTTGGATTGCAAGCATTTTCGGCGCGGTTCTGCACAACACCGGGCAGATTATCGCGGCGGTAATCGTTACGCAGACGGTACAGATTATCGCCTACTATCCGTTTTTGCTCGTGTCGGGCTGCTTGGCAGGACTGTTTACGGGACTGTGCGCGCAGCTGATTATGCCGAGGATAAAATTTTTTAAGAATTGAATTTTTCATTCGATTGTAGTGACAGCCCTTGCGGCTGTCATAATAGCAGACATTTAATCTTCTCCGCAACTTTGATTTAACAAGAAAACTTTAATTTACAATCTCGGGCGACCGCGAGGGTCGCCCCTACAATTTAACTCTAAACTCTCAACTCTAAACTCTTAATACAACTAAACCCCTCTCCTGCATAGTATGACTATGAAAGGAGAGTTTTTTTATGACCGAAAATATGCCTAAGCCTTCGGGCGAAACTCCGTTTAAGCCGGAGTATCAGGAATATATTGACGAAAACAAGGGACGCGGTTCGCTGAAAATTCAGGCGAGCGTTGCCGAGGACGCCTTTCCGCTTAAGGATGTTTTTGTCGATATCTCGATGATTTACAAGGGTAAGCGTTACTCGATTTACAATGATACAACCGATTCATCGGGGATTGTCAACGAGATTGTTCTGCCGTCAAAGCTCAGTGCCGAGAGCCAGACTCCTCAGAACGCTCCCGACAGCGTCACTCAGTACCTGATATCCGCCTATCACCCGGGGTTCGAGCCGCTTGTGGACTGCCCGGTAAACATCTTTGACAGGGTGGAAACAATTTTGCCTGTCAGCCTTAACCCCCTGGGCATAGGATTGGAGCGGTAATATGGCTACTCCTGTTATTCCTGCCTACATCACCGTGCACCTCGGCAGACCGAACCAGCCTGCCGAAAACGTCACGCTTCCGTTTACCGAGTACATCAAAAACGTCGCTTCGTCCGAGATATACCCCACTTGGCCCGAGAGTGCTGTAAGGGCGAATATTTTGGCGCAGATTTCCTTCGCGCTCAACCGCGTTTATACCGAGTACTACCGCAGCCGCGGATATGACTTTGACATCACAAATAACACCGCGATTGACCAGGCGTTTAACAAGGACGGCGAGGTTTACAGCAACATCAGCGCGATTGTTGACGAGATTTTTAATAACTATATCGTCCGCAGAGGACGCGTTGAACCGCTTTACGCGCAGTTTTGCGACGGCTACACTACGAGCTGCAACGGTCTTTCTCAGTGGGGCAGCGTTACGCTTGCAAACCGAGGGCTTAGCTCGATTGAGATTTTGCGCTACTACTACGGCGACGATATTTCGCTTGTTTACAACGCGCCTATCAGCGACAACACGCAGTCGTACCCGGGAGTCGCGCTAAGGCGCGGTTCGTTCGGAGACGACGTTGTGACCATTAAGCGCGAGCTTAACAGAATTTCGCAGAACTACCCGGCGATACCGAAAATTCAGTTTATCAACGGCGTTTTTGATTTGGAGACCGAGAACGCTGTCAAGAGCTTTCAGGAGATTTTTAACCTCTCGCCCGACGGGATTGTCGGCAAGGCGACCTGGTATAAAATCAAGCAGATTTTTGCTTCGGTCAAGCGGCTGTCGGAGCTGACCGGAGAGGGGCTGACAATCTCGGAGGTCGCGCGAAGATACACCCGTGAGCTTAGTATGGGCAGTCAGGGAGAGGACGTTGAGGCACTCCAGTACTACCTTGCGTTTATCGGCTACTTTTATCCGGATCTTCCGCCGATTCCGATTACCGGATTTTTCGGCGAGCTTACTCGCGACGCGGTTTTCAGCTTTCAAAACACCTACGGTCTGCCGGTGACAGGCGTGGTTGACGCTAATGTTTTTAACCGCGTAGAACAGGTTTACCGCGCGGTTGTCAGCGAGCTTCCGGCAAATTACCAAAGCGCGATCGGCGAGCCGTACCCCGGCAGATTTTTGGTAGAGGGCGACCGCGGCGAAAGCGTGAGAATTATTCAGGGGTATCTGAACAAAATCGGGCAGAATGTAGAGCAAATCCCGGTGATTGCGGTTGACGGAATTTTCGGCGTAAAAACCAAGGCGGCGGTTATCGCGCTTCAACAGTACCTCGGAATTGAGCAGACCGGCGCGATAGGCCCTGTTGAATGGGCAGAGATTATAACGCTGGGAAACAATCTGTAATAACACAAAAAGCCATCCCAAAATTTGGGATGACTTTTTTTGTAGCATTATGGAATTAGATTGCGTCGAAGGCTTCGGATAAATCGAAGATTATGTCGTCGATGTGCTCTGTACCGATTGAAAGGCGGATTGTGTTCGGACGGATTCCCTGTTCCTCGAGCTCCTCGGCGTTGAGCTGTGAGTGGGTTGTTGACGCCGGATGAATCGCGAGGGATTTTACGTCGGCAACGTTTGCGAGAAGCGAGAAGATTTGCAGGTTGTCTATGAACTTTTTAGCCTCTTCCTCGCCGCCCTTTATGTCGAAGGTGAAGATTGAACCGCCGCCGTTGGGGAAGTACTTTTCATATAGTGCCTTGTAGGGCGAGTCGTCGGTTGAGGGGTGGTTTACGCGCTCAACCTTGGGATGATTAACAAGGAAATCTATTACCTTTTTGGTGTTCTCGGCGTGACGCTCAACCCTGAGTGAGAGGGTCTCGAGACCCTGAAGGAAGATGAACGCGTGGAAGGGTGAAAGCGTTGCGCCGGTGTCTCTGAGCAAAATTGCCCTGATATATGTAACGAAAGCCGCACCGGGTGCTGCCTTTGCGAATACCGCGCCGTGGTATGAGGGGTTCGGCTCTGAAAACTGCGGGAACTTGCCGCTCTGCTCCCAGTCAAACTTGCCGCTCTCGATAATTACGCCGCCGATTGCCGTGCCGTGACCGCCGATGAACTTTGTCGCGGAATGAACAACGATGTCCGCTCCGTACTCAATCGGGCGAAGAAGATACGGCGTTGCGAAGGTGCTGTCAACCACAAGCGGAATATTGTGGGCGTGGGCGATTTGCGCGAGCTTTTCTATATCTATTATATTCGAGTTCGGGTTGCCGAGGGTTTCGATGTAGAGTGCCTTGGTGTTTTCGTCAATCGCGTTTTCAAAGGCGTTTTCATCGTCGGGATTTACGAACTTTGTTGTGATTCCGTAGTTGGGCAGGGTGTGCGCCAAAAGGTTGTAGGTGCCGCCGTAGATTGTCTCGGCAGCTACGATATTCTCCCCTGCTTTCGCAAGAGCCTGGATTGTGTAGCTGATTGCCGCCGCGCCGGAAGCTACCGCAAGTGCAGCCGAGCCGCCTTCAAGAGCGGCAATTCTGCGCTCAAAAACGTCCTGGGTTGGGTTTGTAAGCCTGCCGTAGATGTTGCCTGCGTCGCGAAGTCCGAATCGGTCTGCGGCGTGCTGACTGTCGTGGAACACATACGAGGTTGTGGCGTAAATCGGCACTGCGCGTGCGTCGGTTACGGGGTCGGCGGTCTCCTGACCGATGTGAAGCTGTTTTGTCTCAAATTTTAAATTTCTTTCTGTAAGTTTACTCATTATAATTACTCCTTTGTTGTTTTGATAGTTTGGTTTTGTTTGAATGATAGCGGAAATTTCGCATTACATTCGCGTATCAAAGCAACATCGGTTTATGTAAATCATCATTTCTTATTACTCCTATCAAGTTAGTAGGTTTTGACGTTGGGACTATATTACCACACAAAACATAGTTTGTCAATAGGTTTTTGAAATTTTATTTTTTCGCAACGACGTTTCTGTTATTAATAATGGTTTAAGGCAAAAACAAAAATCTGCTTTGATGACAGGGGCAAGCCCTGTCACTACAATTAAATCTATAAGTTGTTTTGTAGGGTAAACCCTTGCGGTTATCCGTGGGGTAAATAATCTACTCTTTCCTCCTTTTCATATATGAATTCGTTTATAAAAAGGCGGTGGGTAACAAAGCTTACTTCATCACTCCACCGCTCTATACAGTTTATTTAATTGTCAGCGTCAGTCCTCGGACGAAAAATCCGTTAGCATTGTCGGGGACTGAACGTCCTTTAGCTTGCGCTGGATTTGCCTTGTGCGCACGCCGACGAGCTTGTCGAGCTCCTTGTTTGCTTGGTCAAGTCTCATCTGTGTTGCGGTGAGCACGTCGTTGAACTTGTCGAACTCCTGCTTTACCGAGCCGAGCAAATCCCATACCTCGGAGCTTCGCTTTTGAACCGCGAGGGTCTTGAAGCCCATTTGCAGTGAGTTGAGCAGAGCCGCCATTGTGCTGGGGCCTGCGATATTTACCTTGTACTTGCGCTGGAGCTCCTCTACCATTCCGCGGTTTACAACCTCGCTGTACAAGCCCTCAAACGGCAGGAACATAATAGCAAATTCCGTGGTGTTCGGCGGGTCGATGTACTTGTCGCGAATATCCTTTGCCTCGTTCTTGATTGTGGTAATCAACGCCTTCGCGGCGAGGTCAATTTGCGCCTTGTCGCCCTGTTCAATGGCGTCACGCAACGCGGCGTAGGTGTCGCCGGGGAACTTTGAGTCTATCGGCAGATAGATAAAGCTGTCGTCCTCGGCAGGCAGCTTAACCGCAAACTCGACCACATTTTTTGAGCCCTTTTTGGTGGCGATATTCTCCTCATACTGCTCGGGAGATAAAATCTCGGTGAGAATGCTTCCGAGCTGGATTTCGCCTAAAATACCCCTTGTCTTGACATTTGAGAGCACCTTTTTTAGGTCGCCCACGCCGACCGCGAGGTTCTGCATTTCGCCGAGTCCCTTATATACCTGCTCAAGCCTTTGGTTAACGAGCGAAAAGCTCTGGTTCATCTTTTCCTCAAGGGTTTTCTGGAGCTTTTCGTCTACGGTTTTTCGCATTTCCTCAAGCTGGCGGTTATTGTCGTTTTGGAGCTGCTCAAGGCGTTTTTCGACCGTTTGGCGGTTGGCTTCAAGCTGCTTATCGTTTGAAACTCTGATATTTTCGAGCTTTTGCTCGGTGGATTCGGAAAAGGTTTTCATCCTGACCTCGAGCGAATTGAGCTTTTCGGACTGCTGCTGTGAAAAGCTGCGCTGATTCTCCGACAGCAAATCGCCCATATTTTTGACCGAGGTCTGAGTTTGAGTGCTGAGCTCCTGCCTTAAAACACTGTTTTGGCGAGAGATTTCGTCCCTAACGGTGGGGACAACCTCGTTTTTCACGGCAGTGATTATCTCATCGGTATTGTTATTATTATTCTTTTTCAGAATAATGAAGATTAAAACAATCAGCAAAATTACCGCGACTGCGCCTAAAATAACGGCTGAAATTCCGATAAAATCCATAATTTTCACCCCAAAATTAATATAAATTAATCATATCATACGGGGTTTTGTTTGTCAACGAGAGCGGAAGGCTCAGGGCAATAAACAGTACAATGCTCAGTCAAAAACCGTCTCGACTACCTTTTTGCAGCCCTCGGGCGAGTACAAAAATCGGCTGATGTGGTCTCCTGTATAAAAATACTTCTGCTTTTCGGGAATGTGCTTTGAGTCGAAGGTATCTATGATAATCAGCTTGATTTTCATTTTTTCGGGGATAATGCTCTTGATGTAAACGCTTGCCTGCTGACCTACCTTTACCCCCTCCCTGCTCTCGGCAAGTCCTGCGAGGTTCGGGGTGAGCTCGACAAACGCTCCGTAATTTTCTACGCTTCTTACAATTCCCGAGACGGTCTCGCCTGCCGAAAATCCCTCGGCGTTTTGCTCCCACGTGCCGAGCAGTTCCTTGTGGCTGAGGCTTATTCTGCCGTTTTCTATCGACTTTATAACGGCTTTAATCTCTGTTCCCACGCGGAAGCGTTCCCCCGGGTGCTCAATCCGCGATACCGAGATTGAGTCAATCGGCATAAGCGCGACTATTCCGCAGCCGATGTCCGCGAACGCCCCGAAGCTCTCGAGGTGGGTTATCGCGGCGGTTACAATATCTCCGCGCCTGAGCTTTGATATGTAGCTTTCAAGGCAGATTCTCTGTGCCTTTTCGCGCGATAAAACCGCGTATTCCTCTCCGCTTTGGTCGGTCCTGATATCCGTAACCACAAAGCACACGGGTCGGTTTACACGCGAGATTACCGCAATATCGCGCACACTGCCGTCCTTGATTCCGACCGCACCCTCCTCCCTTGGGATTATTCCGCGAAACGACCCCAGCCTGACGGTCAGGTTATGCTCAGAGTCGCAAAGCACGGCGGTTGCCTCCAGGATTTTTTGAGTTTTTATCGCCTCGCGCAGGGCTGACGGCGAGCTGAGAACCTTTATATTTTCCCGGGTGTTAATCAGTTTTCCTTCGGGTAAAAATTCTGACATTTTTCTGCCTCCGTATATCTTTTGATAGCTTCAAATAATACTATGATAATCAAGCGGTAATTATGCAGAAACGGAAAATTGCCCTGATTTGCATTTTTGTATAAATTGTGGTATAATACATATGTGTGTTTTATGATTAATAAAATATCCGAAAGGACAATAATTATGAAGAAAATCATTAAGGCACTTATCGGTTTGATATGCGTTGTTTTAAGCCTTGTTTTGGCGTTTTCTTTTGCCGGATGTTCAGAAAAAAAGCAGGAGGAAGCTCCTTCATCCGCCGCTACCGCTGACGAGGCGGAAACCACCTTTCCTGTAAGCACAGACGACGAGGCTAAGGCAATCGGCGGACTTGAGGCTATGGGCTTTGACCCGGGAACGCTCGGAATTGAACCGAATATTATTAATGACGACAACCCTGTGGGCTTTCAGCTTGAACAGCCTAAAAAGGGCGACACCATTGCACTTATCCACACAGGCTCGGGCGATATTACGCTGAGGCTATTCCCTGCTCAGGCTCCCAAAACCGTTACTAACTTTGTCAACCTTGCAAAGGCGGGCAAGTACAACAACACCACCTTCCACCGCGTTATTAACGACTTTGTTATTCAGGGCGGCCACAGCGGCGAGGACCCGAAGCACCCCAACGGAATAAGCTCCTACGGCTCTGAGTTTGAGGACGAGTTCTGCGACAAGCTGTTTAACATCAGGGGTGCGGTGTCTATGGCGAACAGTGCCAAGGACTCTAACGGAAGCCAGTTCTTTATCAACCAGACCTCTGCCGAAAAGTTTAACTCAAACGGCGGCTGGCAACAGTATGACGACCTGTGGGAAAACGTAAAAAAACAGCTTAACAACTACAGAGATTCAAACCTTTTGCAGGCATTTATTGACGAAAACGGCGATAAATTCATCAATACCGCGATTATCCCCGACGAGGTTAAGGCACTGTACACCAAGAACGGCGGAAATCCAAACCTTGACGGCGTTTTTAACGCCGCGGACAGAGGAAACACCGTGTTTGCACAGGTGATCGGCGGTATGGAAACCGTTGATAAAATCGCCAAGGTTAAGGTTGACCAAAACAACGTTCCGCTTGACACTGTTTTGATCAATTCTATAGAGATTAAAACCTACTGATACGGAGAAAACTATGAGTGATTTGCCCATTGTCGCGCTGATGTACGACTTTGACCGAACCCTTTGCACCAAAAATATGCAGGGCTACAGCTTTATTCCGAGCCTCGGGATGACCGACGGCGAGTTTTGGGATTACACAAACGAGCTGGGCTTAAGAGAGCATATGGACTCGGTGCTGGCGTATATGTACGCCATGGTCAAAATTGCGCAGGATAAAAGCATTGCCCTGAAGCGCGAAAGCCTTGTTAAAATGGGCGAAAATATTGAGTTTTTCAAGGGCGTTGAGGGCTGGTTTGAACGCATTAACCGCTTCGGGCTTGACAACGGCGTACAGATTGAGCACTATGTTATCTCCTCGGGAATGAAGGAGATTATTGAGGGCTCGTCGATTAAGGACTGCTTTAAGAGCATTTTTGCCTGCGAGTTTTTGTACGACGAAAACGGCGCGGCTGTCTGGCCGAAAACCGACGTTAACTACACCAACAAAACCCAGTTTGTTTACCGCATTAACAAGGGCGTGCTTGATGTCGCCAACGACGTTGACCTCAACCGCTCTATGCCCGACGACAGCAAGCGCGTGCCGTTTTGCAATATGATTTATATAGGTGACGGACTTTCGGACGTGCCGTGTATGAAGATGATGAAGGCTTACGGCGGTTACTCGATTGCCGTGTACCAAAAGCGCGACAGCAAGGTTGAGGCGTTGCTGAACCGCGACAGGGTTGACTTTATTTATCCTGCCGACTACAGCGAGGGTACGGGGCTTGATATGACGGTTAAGAACATCATAAAAAAGATGGCTATTGCAGACAAGCTGACGGCTGAAAATTCAAGCCAGAAAAAGAAAATCTAAAATTTTTAATGTAATATTAAATAAAATTACGGAGACTGCCGCTTGACAGTCTCCGCTTTTCTTTAAAGTGCCAACCGGCACTTTTTAACTTGCATTCATCTTTTTTCTTTGAACGAAATAAAATGCTGCTCCTATCGCTATCCACACCAACAGCATTATATAGGATTCTTTTCCGAAATGCACTGCCTCGAGCCCGGGAATCGGCACAAGCTGAAGCACTGCGAAACCGAGCGAGAAAATTACACCGGTAACAGCCATAACCTTTAATCCGGCGTTGCCGTCTTTAAATCGCTTCATTGTAACCAAGGTTGACGCGCAGGTAAAGAAATAACCTATAGAAGCTCCGATTGCCGACATATCAACAAACCAGCCGAGAGCCTCTCTGCCGAGAACCGGACCTGAAAGCGAGATTATTATGCAGAATATCATAGCGTTACGTGGTGTGCCGTGACGCGCGTCAATCCTGCCGAACATTTTGGGAAGATAACCGTCGCGGCTCATTGAGTACATAAGACGGCTTGAAGCCAAATAAAAGCCCATAATTCCGGATAGAACAGCCGAGGATACCGCCACGCCTATCAGTACCATACCCGGTACGCCGAGAAGCCTTTTTGCAGCTTCAAGCAGCAGCCAGGGTGTTGACGAGCTCTCTACGATTAAATCAGGCCATTTTTCAACCGCCGCAGCGGCGATTGTATTGTTCGCGACATACACAAAGCAGCCGAACAGAATGGCAACAGCCATAATAATGCTGACTTTTTTATATGAAAATTTAAATTCCTCAGCCGCCTGCGGAATTGTGTCAAAGCCTACAAACGCCCACGGAGCTATAGCGAAGGTCGCGAGAATCGCGGACATAATGCCCATTGTTCCGCCGTGGGCAAATTCATCCACGTTTGTGTACGCTCCCTTTGAAGCCGCCTCTATCGCCGCGGATTTGTCAAATCCCCAGATTGGCGGTATGTTATCCCACGAAGCCTGACTGCTGATTAATGCCGAAACCGTCAGGGTGATAACCGAAACCGCGAGCAAGCCTGCAAGCACAAGCTGCACAAATCCGGCTTTTTTTACGCCGAGAATGTTGAGTACTCCGAACAGAATAAGAACGGCAAACGCCAACAGCATCTCTCCCATCCAGACATCAAACCCGGCTATTTGGTAATGAAAACCGAATTTAAGAATATCCGCCGTGCCGTCAAGTCCGTCAACAATCAAGCCTATTGCCGTTGAGTTCATCGGAACGTTTGTAAGGTACGCCGCAACCAAAAACCATCCGCAAATATACGCGGTTGTTTTGCCGAAGCACATTTTTGTAAAGGTGAACTCGCCGCCTGCCTTTGGGTACTTGGGCACCATATAGGCGTAGCTAAACGCGATTATCATCATTACAAGTGCTCCCAGAGCCATTGCTATTGCCGTTCCGGCGACGCCGGAATTGGGCAGGAATTTTTTGCCGGGATTAATGAACGAACCCCATCCTATGATACAGCCAAACGCTATTGCCCAAACGTGGATTGGGTTCAGCTGTCTTTTAAGGGTAGGATTTTGAGTATTGTTCGAATCCATTTTTCTATCCTCCGATATTTATTTATAAGCGGAATATGCCGGGTCAACTGCTTTTAACTCGTTAAAAGTGTCGATTTCAATTACGTCGCCTTCTTTGCACGGTATAATTCCGACTTTATATTCGCTGTTAAAAACAACCAGCGGAACCTGCTCCCAGTAGCGTTCCCTGCCGCCGGGCATTTTGTAGGCTTCTCTGATATGATTTTTCAGTTTGCTGCCGTCTTCTGCGTTCCAGTAAGATATTCCGATCATCTGATAACAGTTATAACCGCCGATTTTTTCTCCTGTTATTATTCCGTCCTTTGACTCAAAGCACCAGTCGTCGGACCTTTCCTTATACACACCCAGAAAGTCCGAGGTATAGTGGTATTTTTTGATAACGGATGCGTCGTAAAGTATCAAATCGGATTCAAAAACATAGGCGTTCTCGAGCAAATCAGCGGTAAAGTACGCTGACGAGATATTGTTCGTCTCCATAAAATCGGGGTTTTCCACAAAGCGTATCATAGGATATTTATATAGGAGCTGGTCGAACTGCTCTGAAAAATAACCTCTTACAACGATTATATCCTCTATGCCTGCGGCTAAACACGCTTCTATCAGTCCGTCAATCATTCGCTTTCCTTTTACACGCACCAAAGGCTTGGGGGTATTGAGCGATACCGGCATCAAACGGCTGCCGACGCCTGCCGCCAAAAAGACAGCGCGCTTTGCCTTGTATGGTTCAAGCAGCTCAAATCCCGAGGGCGTAAGGGAGTTGTTTGAGATAAAGCCGTTTTCGCTTAGTTCTTTTAGCAGCTTATTTATTGTGCCGAGAGAGTATCCGGTTTTTGCGGAAAGCTCTCTTTGAGTTGTCCGTTTTTGATTTTCTGCCAAAACAGAGAGAATGTCAAATTGTTTGCGCGATAGTTTCATTATAAGTCTCCTGTTCATTTATATTTGATTATACAGCATATTCTGAACATTATATTTCTGTTTTAGAATTTTATTTATATAATCTCAAAAATTAATGTTCATTATTTTAATGTTTATTACTGTTTTGAACATAAATCTAAAAAGAAGCTCCTCCTGATATGCCGAAAAAAAAGAAAAATAAAAAAATTTAAAAATACCCTGTTCAAACCATCTTTCTTGTGTTATAATTACATATATAGGAGTATATCTGTAACTAACCACGGAGATGTATTTATGTTTGGCAGACTAAGAAGCCTTGACCAAAAGGTTCTTGACAACATAAGCCGTATTCATTCGCCGAAAATGAATATGGTTATGAAAACAGCTTCCAGATCCGCGAATGTCGGACTTATCTGGTGGCTTGTTTGCCTGCCGTTTTTAATTAACCCCAACTGGCGGTCTATCGGCTTTAACTACGTAATCGCGCTGAGCTTTGCGCACGTTATGGGTGAAGGACTGATTAAGCACACGGTTAAGCGAATCCGTCCGTGCCACGGTCTTGACGACGACGAGCAGATTATTAACCGCCCGAGGTTCTACTCATTCCCGTCAGGTCACACAACGGCTTCGTTCGCTATGGTCGGCGTTTCGATTTACCGCGGACTTCCCCCCTTTGTGGTGCTGCCGATTCTCGCTATCGCTTTGCTTATCAGCTTTTCGAGGATTTATCTTAGGGTTCACTACCTCACCGACGTTATCGCCGGAATGTTCCTCGGACTTATTTGCAGCGGCGTTTCAGTGCTGTTCTTCCACGCAATCGGCTTAGCTTAAATATTTAAAAAACTTACCGCCCTTGATTTTCGTCAAGGGCGGATTTTGTATGTCTGATTATTTTAGTTTAGTTAAGATTTCCGCGATGTCGCCGTCTATACAGATTGACTGCACGGCGATTTCCTCGGGGCAGTTTGCCTCGCCGTAATTAAGGCAGGCGTAGGTTGCATTGTCATTTATCAATGTCATCTGCCAAAACGGATATTTTATTATCACGGGTGTGTTGCCGCCTACTCCGAGTTCGAGGTATAAAACGCGGTCGTTTTCGTGCTTTTTCAAAAATTCGTAGTAAGCCGCCGAGGCTCTGTGCCAGCCCTCGTCCTCGACAAAGCTGTCGTCGGAGCGCAGGTTCATCACCACATCGCTGCCGTCATCGGGGCATTTCGGGATAAGCTCTGTCGGGATTCTCATTTTGATATTTTTATCCCCGGGAACAGCGAAAACGCCGTTATCGTCTTTTACAAAGCCCTGAGCTTCCATAGCCTTATAAACCCATTCTTCGTTGTCGTAGGTCTTTTGCAGCTTGCGGTTGACCGACTGGAACAAGCCGTAGTCGCCTTGGGTATAGAACAGGCGGCTTTTATCGAAGCCTGCTCGCTGAAACTGATGGTCAACGTTCGTTGTAACGGCAAAATATTCCTTGTTCTTTACAAGCTCAAAAAGCTCGCTGTAGACAGGCTTTGGAGCGTCTATGTAGCGGTTATAGTAGATGTGCCTTGCCCACCACGCCCAGCGTGTTTCTTCATCGGGAAACGGATAAAATCCTCCCGAGTACATATCGGTAATGCCGAAGTGCTGCCTGAAGTCAAAGAAGTAACGCTCAAAACGCTCGCCGCTGTAGGTAAAGCCTGCCGAGGTGGACAATCCCGCGCCTGCGCCGATTACAACCGCGTCGCAGTTTATAAGCTCGTTTTTGAGCCTTTCGAGCTGTTCTTCGGGCGTGCCGATACCGTGGGAAGCCTTGCTGAAAACGCGCAGGGCGTTTAGTCCGTTTTCGATTGTCTCCTGATAGCCGTTCGGCAGATAACCGTATTTTCCTTTCATCAATATCACCTCTTGATTACCGCGCCTGCAGGACAGGCGGTCAGGCAGTTGCCGCAGTGCAGGCAGTGCTCCTGCTCGATTACATATGGAATTTCATCCGTTACAATACAGCTTTGCGGACATAACTCCGCGCAGCTTCCGCAGCCGATGCAGCTTTCTGTGATGAAATATCCCTCTTTGTGTTTCTCAGCCTTGCCGAAGGTGAAGGATTTGCGTTCTATCGGCTTTTTGCTGAGGTCGAACCATTCGCCGCTGCCCCCGTAGATTTGAAAAACCGTCAGCGCGCTTCGGCTTTGCTCAGTGGGATAAATCTCGTTCATATAAGGATTTTTGACGAACAGCTCGGGGATTTTATCACTTCCGAGCTCGCGCACTCTTCCCCGTACCGAGACGGCAACGCTGGTCATGGTATCCTCGCCCTTCATTGCGGTTAAGGCGAGGAATTTTCTTTTTATCAGCCTGTCATAAAAGCTCTTACCCCTTGCGGTCAGGAAGTAAAGACTGCTTTCATCGGCGTCCATCATATCAATAGCGCAGGTCACGGGCAAGCCGTCGTCGTCCACCGTCGCGACTATTGTGCGGTGGATTTTGTTTACTATAAAACTTAGATAATCAGCCGTTTTCATTTATTTTCCGCCTTTATTTTGCTTTTTACTTCGTCAACTACGTCGCTGAGCTTGATTTGCTTCATCTTGTTTTCCATTGCAGCCTGCACCTGAGCAAGGCGGCTGTCGGTCGCGGCGTGAATGTTACGTCCAACAGGGCAGTCCATATTGGGGTTCTCGTGGAAGTGGAACAGTCCAACGTCCTTTACGCTGTCAACAGCCTCGTAAATGTCGTAAAATGTAATCTCGTCAAGCGGTTTTGCGAGGGTTATTCCGCTCGCGCCTTGGCGGACGTTCACCATTCCTGCCTCTTTGAGTTGGGAAAGCACTCCGCGGATAATAACAGGATTAACCCCTGTGCTCTGAGCGATAAAATTGCTCGTCACCTTGTACTCGTCCTTGAAGCAGTCGATACAGGTGATGATGTGAACCGCGATTGTAAAACGGCTTGTAATCTGCATAATTCTTCCTCTTTTATAAGTTGATACTTATAATATATCATATTACAACTTCTTTTTCAAGAAGAAGCGGACAGGATTTACCCCGTCCGCCGATATTGTCAAATTACTCTCTGACTACAGAAATTCGCTCTTTGATGTGATTGCCGCTCTCGATTTCGTCTACCATCGCGATTGCGTAATCGGCATAGCTGATAATGCTCTCGCCCTTTGAGTTGAGCGTAAGCTCCTCACCTGCGAGAATGTACTTTCCTGTTCTCTCGCCGTCAGCCTGAAAATCACCTGCGGGGCTGATGAATGTCCAGTTAACGTCGTCGCGCTTTCTGAGTTCGTCAAGCTCCTCGCCCATTGCGTTTGCAAGAGGCATAAAGATTGCCGGGAAATCCGCGCCGTCCTTAACCTGAACGGTATGCTCGGGGTTAACATAAAGGCTGCCTGCTCCGCCTACGATTAAAAGGCGTGTGTCTGTGCCTGAAAGCACGTCTCAAAGGTGCTGGCTTGTCTTGATGTGCATGGGCTGATCCTCGTCCTTCCACGCTCCGAAGCCGTCAACAACCGCGTCAAAGCCTGTGAGGTCCTCTTTTGTCAAGTCCATAATGTCCTTCTGCACGTAATCTGTCGCGGCGGTTTTGTTCTCTGCGTCACGTCCGAAAGCCTTTACCGAAAAGCCTCTGTCGAGTGCTTCCTTAATAACCTTTTGTGATACTCTGCCGTTTGCTGCTACTACTGCGATTTTCATAATAATATCCTCCTGAATGAATTTTTTATTTGCAAGCAGTTGATTTATTTATCTTGCACTTGTAATATATCACATTACAAGTTACTTGTCAATAGTTTTATTACAACTTTTTGAAAAAATTTTAAAAATTAATAGGAGCACCAAACGGTACTCCTAAAAATGTAGTTTTTTATGCGGATTTTTCACTTTTCAGCGGCTTAAAGCCAAGCTCCTCCTGCATAAGTATCATCAGGGGAACTCCGAGCAGCAGAGGGAACGCCGTTCCGTTGAGGAATATTGTAAGGCTCAACAGCATAAAATCGACCTCCGGGTAAAGCAGCTTTACGGCAGGTGCAATTAAAAGTGCTTCGATTACCGAGGATATGACCGTTACCGCGAAATGCTTTAGAAGGTCTTTTGCATTTCTCAGCGAGAAATCCTTTCCTGCGATTTTAGCAAAGAAAAGGTAAAATATAAACGGTCCTAAAAAGTTTGCGGCAAAGCCGGCGATTGATGTCCAACGTACGCTGTCGCTTATTATGTCGCCGATTAAATTTCCTATTGCAAAGGCGATACAGCCGGGGATTCCGAAGAATATGCCGAAAACCGGTTTTAACAGCATTACAGGGCGAATATCCGTAAAACCCGGGATAACGCTCATAACCTTGAACGGAACAGCTATAATCAGATAAACTGCTGTAAGTATAACCGTCAGCAAAATAAACTTTACGGGCTTGGGGAGATTACTGTTTTTCAGAAACATTTTTCAGCCTCCTCTTCCCTTTGAACTCAATTATTTCAACTATACTGCCTGCCACAATCAACACGGCTCCTATGATATGGAACGGCGTCGGAATTGCCCTTTCTACAAGATTTTCAGGTAAAATCATTCCCCAAATCAAGGAAAAAACTATCTCGAGAGAATAGATAATTGTAGATTCTGTAGCGGTGGCTCTTTTTTGCGCAAAGATATTCAGGGTCTGAGCAAACGCCACGATAAAGTACGCGTAAATAAACAGGCTTGCGATTATCGTGCCCGTCCAGGGGATTGCGGCAAAGGTTTCGGGCTGAAAAATAAACCATAACACAAAGCTGATTACGGAGACGAATACGGAAACAAATGTTGAAAGCGTAATTGCGTCGTGCTCTTTGGCAAAGTCGTTCAGCTTTACGATAAATACCGCTCTAATCACGCAGCCGAGCAGCATTAACAGCAGTCCCAAAGGCTGTATTTGCGCCATTTTTCCGCCGAGAGCGATTACTATTCCCGCCAAAACAAGCCCGACTGACAGCCACGTCTTTGCGCCGACGGATTTTTTCATTGTAATCAGCACAACGGGCAGCACAACCACCGTCATTGAAAAGGTAAACGCGCCTGTGGAAACGTCAAAATATTTTATTCCGTACATATAAAGCGAATTATATCCGCAGTTTAGCACTCCCAAAAGCAGGCAGCGCAGAATCAGCTTTTTTCCCGAACGGCTGAGCTCATTTTTTATACGACGGAAAAAGCAAATTCCGAGAAGAATCGCGGCTATCCCGTTACAGATAAAGTTTGTTGTAAACGGTAAAACGTCGCCGGGAATACACGAAAATATTATTACCTCTGTAGACCAGCAGAGAGTTACGCAAATAAGGCAAATATTTGCCTGTAACCTATTCATACCCACTCCCCTTTTTCGTTTCGCTTTAATAATCATATCAAATTTTTTTAATTCTGTCTATATTAAATGTATAAAAATACACTTTCAGCGAATCAAAATTCTGTTTTTTCGGCAGCTTTCAGCGTATAAGCCGGCAGACAGAACGGCTTTTTAACGATTAAAACAACGAGTTTGCATAAGAAAAACGCGGCAGCCGAAGCCGCCGCGCGTATGATTTACAATTAATTAATTTCTTTTAAGAGCAGGCAGGAACATCATTGAGAGACCTGTCTCGATAAAGAAGATACCAACCAGTAATCCCTCTGCAATCGCAAGAGCAGCCGGACGGAAGAATGAGTAAATACCAATCAGGATTGCGATGATTCCGAGGATTAACTGCAGAATCCAAAGACCTGTGGGGATGGCTTTTCTTGTAATGGCGATTGATGTATAAACATCAATAATGCCCATAACAACAAACCATCCTGCGATAACGAAAAGATAAAAGCTGCTTGTGAGCAGGAACATTTTGGGTTCGAAAATCGAAGCAATACCGAGCAGCACGCTCAGAATACTGAATACAAAGCCAATTCCGAATCTTTTGTATCTGATTGCGTTAATGATGCCGAATACACCGTAAACGGTAACCAAAATGATAAGGAAGTAACCGGCACCAAAAAAGGTAAGTACGGGAGTGAAAATACACGAAAATCCGCAGCATACCATTAAGATACCTAAGATGATAAATAATACGTTCATAAATACACCTCTCCGGTAAAAAATATTTGCATAATACACATACCGCCGATTATCGGCAATATTTATATTACATATATTATCATATCAATCAAATCAAAATAAGTCAATAGATTAAAGCGTTAATTCGACAAATTTATTTAATTTTTATAATTTTATACATACGCTTCAAGCTCCTGCCCTTTTTTAGATTTAATAAAGAATGGTGTGAGTCGCGCTAATGCTTTTGTTTTCTAAAAAGAAAACAGTTTTTCCAAATCAATGTATTCACAAAGAAGCGCGGAGTACGAGTTCATTTTATTTGGTATCCAAACGCTTCTTGTCACTCGTGTGCTTGCGCCGCCTTGGTTTTCCCAGTTATAGTTTCCTTCGATGGTATGAATTTTTGTTACCTGCCCCAGCGCGTTGGTTTCAACCGATTCTATAAAGCCTATATGTAACCGTCCGTCGCTACCGGGATATTTATTGTATGATGTGGTGAACAAATCTCCGGGCTTTGGTATATATCCGCTGCTGTACGCGCTTTTTAACGCACCCCTTGCTTTTGCCTGCATTGCTATTTCGCTTACGTGAACACAGGGTTTAACGGGATTTGTCCTTTTTACCTTTGCCGCGAACTGATCTATCATACACCACGCAAATTCAGCGCACCAGGCAAAGCTTCTCGATACGTTCAGGCTTGTTTTTGAGTTAATATAGCTCACATACGATGAGTTCGAATTGCCGACTTGCGCCTGTAACTGCTTTTCCATAACACTGCGAAACGTGTTTACCGCGACAGACCACGCGCCGTAGGCTGTACCACTGTTTTCGGTCGCGTACACTGCTCTTACCTGGTAGGAATAATATGCATTTGAAGCAACGGCTTTATCAACGTAAGAGGTTCCTGTGGTCAAAATATAACTGTATTTTGAATCGCCCTTTTTAATTTTCGCAATCTGGTATTTATTCGCTCCCGGAACACTGTTCCAGCTCAGTGCCACGCCTCCCGGCACCGATAGCTTTAGTTTGGCGGAACCGATATATGTAAGGCTTTTCGGTTTTGAAAACGCTCCGTAGTCTTTGCTGCCTATCGCTCGAACCTGAACATAATACAAGGTTCCGGATTTTACGGTGAACATGGGATAATATGTATTTGTTGTAACCGCGGACTGCCATGACGACGCGGAAGCCGCCTTGATATACACCGCGTATTTTACGGCTCCGGGCACCCTGCTCCATTCAACGCGCATTCCGTTTGATTTGTTTGCGAGCGACACCGCCGGCTGAACAAGCCTGAGTATTGATCTTGCCGCCGACCACTCGCCGTATGCTGTACCGCTGTTTTCTGTTTCGTAAATAGCTCTTACCTGATAGAAGTATTGCGTGCTGCCCGAAACCGCGCTGTCAAAAAAAGACGGGCCGGTTGTATAGTAGTAGCTGTATGAGGAAGCTCCGCTTTTCTTTTTTGCTATCTGGTACTTGTTTGCTCCGTTAACGCCGTTCCAGCTCAGGTTGATCCCGCCTGCGGCATTCGACAGCGTTACAACAGGACGTCCAATAAACGTAATCGCTTTAAGCCTTGAATATGTACCGCTGACATTTCCGTTAACAGGGCGAACCTGTACATAATACAGCTTGCCTGAATTTACATTTAGTATGGGATAAAAAGTATTTGTCGTTGACGCTGTTTTCCAATTTGCATCGTCAGCTGACTTGTAGTATATAGCGTATCTTACCGCTCCGCTTACAGCACTCCACTGCGCGCGGATTCCGTTTGACTTGTTTGACAGCGACACGTTTGTCTGCGCCAATGTGACTACTGAATTTACAGCTGACCATGCACCGTAAACCGTTTTTCCGTTAGCCGCGGAGTACACAGCCCTTACCTGGTAACAGTACACGCAAGCCTTAACTACGCTTCTGTCTGTAAATGAATCAGCGGTCGTTGTGTAGTAGGTGAAGGATTTATCTCCGCTTTTCTTTTTTGCTATCTGGTACATGTTCGCTCCGCCGACTCTGTTCCATACACATACGTTTGAGCTTCCGTTAAAGCTAAGCGCGGTGACTACGGCGCGCTCGATATATTTCAAACTTTCTACAGTTGAATCGTACCCTTTAACGCCATTGGCACTGACGGCTTGCACCTTAACAAAATATTGCGTTCCTGATTTTGCTTCGGGAATAATACAGCTTGTATCGCTTGTTTCAAAGGATATGTAATCATTATCCGAGGCGTTTTTGTAATATACAATATAATAAGCCGCTTCATCTGCACTGCTCCACGAAGCCGCTAATCCGTCCGCGGAATTTGTAAGACTGAGGGTCACAGCGGAAAGCTTTTCCTCAACTTCAACAGCGTCCTCAGGAGGTTCGGTATTATTATAAGAATCCGCTCCAAGTTGAGCTTCATTAACAACAACGTCAGTCGAATACGCTTCGGTTTCATAAGTACTTTCGGTTATATTTTCGCTTGTACTTTCGCTTTTTGCATTATTTATCTCAGCGACAGTGTTTTTTTCAGCGACTTCCGCTGCGCCTGCCGAAAACGGAACCATCGAAAACAAACTCAGTACAACCGCCGTTGTTATTACTATAAATTTTTTCATTTCACTTTCTAACCTCCGGAGCAAAAATAACAAAAACAATCCTATTTATTTATAATACCACAATTTTTCCTATAATACTACCTAAAAATTACCTGCCGATTTTATCAATACTACACAAACTTTTTTTGTTCCGTGAGGGAACCTATCCTCAATTTGATTTATAATTAACGATTGTATTACTTAAGTGCCGCCTTGATAAACGCCGAGAATAGCGGATGGGGTTTGTTGGGGCGGCTTTTAAATTCGGGGTGATACTGCACGCCGATGTAAAAATCACGGTCACTCAGCTCTACTGTCTCGACAAGCCTGCCGTCGGGGGAAAGTCCCGAGAGCGTTAAGCCGGCGGACTGCAACGCTTCGCGGTAGTCGTTATTGAACTCGTAGCGGTGGCGGTGGCGTTCGCTGATTTCGTTTTTTCCGTATGCGCGGTGCATTGCGGTGTTTTCCTTTATTACGCACGGATACGCGCCTAACCTTAATGTGCCGCCCTTGTCAATCTCGTCGTTTTGACCGGGCATATAGTCGATGACCTTCGGCACGTTTTGAACAAATTCTCCCGAGTTTGCGTTTGCGATTCCCGCAACATTCCGCGCAAATTCGATTACGGCAATCTGCATTCCAAGGCAGATTCCGAAGTACGGAACTCCGTTTTCCCTGGCGTATTTTGCCGCGAGAATCATACCCTCAATTCCCCTTTGACCGAAGCCGCCGGGGACAATAATTCCGTCCGGTCCGTTCAAGGTGTTATCTACGTTTTCTTCCGTGATGTTTTCGGAGTCAATCCACTTGATTTCTACGCTTGAATTAAGATAATATCCCGCGTGGCGAAGTGCCTCGGCAACAGACAAATACGCGTCGTGAAGCTCGACATACTTGCCGACCAAGCCGATTGTAACGCTCCTTTCGCGGCACTTAATACGCTCGACCATATGCTCCCAGTCGGCAAGGTCGGGCTTGCGTGATTTAAGGTTAAGCTCGCGGCAAACAATGTCGGAAATATGCGCCTTTTCAAGCATAAGCGGAGCTTCATAAAGCACAGGAAGCGTGAGGTTTTCGATAACGCAATCAGGCCAAACGTTGCAAAAATGCGCAATTTTCTCAAAAATAGCCCTGTCCTTAATCGGCTCGTCTGTGCGAAGGATGATGATATCGGGAGAAACTCCCAAGCCCTGCAGCTCCTTAACGCTGTGCTGGGTGGGCTTGCTTTTATGCTCGCCCGAAGCCTTAAGATACGGCACAAGCGTTACGTGGATGTACAGCCTGTTGTCCTGTCCGACCTCGTGACCGACCTGACGGATAGCCTCGATAAACGGCTGGCTCTCGATATCGCCGATTGTGCCGCCGATTTCGGTAATTACAACGTCCGCGTCGGTCTTTTTGCCGACGGAATAGATAAAACGCTTAATCTCGTCGGTGATGTGCGGAATTACCTGCACGGTTTTGCCGAGGTACTCTCCGCGGCGTTCCTTGGCGAGGACATTTGAGTAGACCTTTCCTGTGGTGAGGTTTGAGTATTTGTTCAAATCCTCGTCGATAAAACGCTCGTAATGCCCGAGGTCAAGGTCGGTTTCGGCTCCGTCCTCGGTAACGTAAACCTCGCCGTGCTGGTATGGGCTCATTGTGCCGGGATCGACGTTGATGTACGGGTCCAGCTTTTGAGCGGCAACCTTCAGCCCTCTCGCTTTCAAAAGTCTGCCGAGCGATGCTGCGGTAATTCCCTTGCCGAGTCCCGAGACAACTCCTCCCGTTACAAAAATATACTTTGTCATTTTTTACTCCTTATAAATTCGTATAACCCATCAGGCTGAGGTCAACTTCTCTCGCGCAGTCTCTGCCGTCGCGGATTGCGCGCACTACAAGAGACTGACCGCTGCGGCAATCGCCTGCGGCGTAGACATTTTCCGCGCTTGTAAGGTGAGAAGCCTTTTTGCAGGCTATGTTTGTTCTGCCGTCAATATTTGTGCCGAACGCCTTTGTAACATAGCTCTCGCTGCCGAGGAAGCCTGCCGCGATAAGCACAAGCTCAGCCTTTACCTCGTGTTCAGAACCTTTCACCTCTTTCATATTCATCCGACCGGTCTTTTTGTCCTTTTCAAAGTCCAGTTTTACAAGCACAGCTCCCTTTAACCTGCCGTTTTTATCCTTAATAAACTCCTTGACGGTAGTCTGATATACCCTCGGGTCGCTGCCGAAAACAGCAGCGGCTTCCTCCTGACCATAGTCAGTCTTGCAGACCCTAGGCCACTGCGGCCACGGATTATTTTCGGCTCTGGTATCGGGGAGCTTGGGCATCATCTCAAGCTGCAAAACGCTTTTTGCGCCGTGGCGGACGCAGGTGCCTACGCAATCGTTGCCGGTGTCGCCTCCGCCGATTACAATTACGTTTTTGTCCTTTGCCGAAATAAAAGTTCCGTCCTTTAAGCCGTTATCGAGCAGTGCCTTGGTGGTGGATTTCAGAAAATCTACCGCAAAATAGATTCCGTCCGCTTCACGTCCTTTAACGTTTATATCACGCGGATTTGAAGCTCCGCAGCAGAGAATAATTCTGTCAAACCGCTCTTTTAATTCTTTTACGGAAATATCCTTGCCGACGTTGACGTTAGTTTTAAACTCAACGCCCTCTTCCTTCATAATGCTGATTCTACGCTCGATGATTTGCTTTTCGAGCTTCATATTCGGGATTCCGTACATCATCAGTCCGCCGATACGGTCGCTGCGCTCGAACACCGTTACGCTGTGTCCGCGCCTGTTCAGCTGATCCGCCGCGGCAAGTCCCGAAGGGCCTGAGCCGATTACGGCGATTTTCTTGCCTGTTCTGACCTTAGGCGGATTCGGCTTTGCAAAGCCCTCGGCATAAGCTATCTCGACAATCATATATTCGTTATTTCTGACAGTAACAGCGTCGCCGTTCGCGCCGCAGGTGCATGCCTTTTCGCACAGCGCAGGGCATACTCGTGAGGTGAACTCGGGGAAATTATTTGTTAGCCTGAGCCGCTGATAAGCCTGTTCCATTGAGCCGCGGAAAAGCAAATCGTTCCACTCGGGAATCAGGTTATTGAGCGGACAGCCGCTTATCATTCCGCCGATATTAAGCCCCGACTGGCAAAACGGTACTCCGCACTCCATACATCTCGCGCCCTGTTTTTTTTGCTCATCAAGGCTTAAAGGCGTGTGAAACTCGTTAAAATTTTTGATTCTGTCTTTTACGGAGAAGGCACGGGCTTCCTCACGCTCGTATTCCATAAATCCTGTAGGCTTTCCCATTAATGCTCCTCCTTTACCAGTTTGTCAAAAGCGGCAATTTCTGCCTGCTCCGCGCTGAGACCGCGAGCCTTTCCGTCGGCAATTTCCTCGGTAATTCGCTTATAATCATACGGAATTATCTTTTTGAAAAGCGGCAGATATTCGCTGAAATTATCAAGTATTCTCCTGCCCTTACCTGAGCCTGTCGCCTTTACGTGCGCGTTAAGAAGCTCCTTAACTTTTTCAATATCGCCTTTCTCGGTTAGCTCTGTACACTCAACAAGCTCCTTGTTAAGCCTGCGGTAGAGGTGGTGGTGTTCGTCAAAAACGTAGGCAACTCCGCCTGACATACCGGCAGCGAAGTTCTTGCCTGTTCTTCCCAAAACGAGCACGCAGCCGCCTGTCATATACTCACAGCCATGGTCGCCCACTCCCTCTACAACCGCTGTCGCGCCTGAGTTGCGGACGCAAAAACGCTCGCCAGCAACGCCGTTGATGTACGCGTTACCGCTTGTCGCTCCGTACATGGCAACGTTGCCGATTATTATATTTTCCTCCGCGCTGAATTTTGAATTGTCAGGCGGATAAACGATGAGCTTGCCGCCCGAAAGACCTTTGCCGAAGTAGTCGTTGCTGTCGCCGGAAAGCTCCAGCGTTAAGCCCTTTGGAATGAACGCGCCAAAGCTCTGTCCGCCCGAACCGCTGCACTTTACGGTGTAGGTGTCGTCTTTAAGAGCAGAGCCGAAGTGCTTTGTAAGCTCTGAACCGAAGGCAGTTCCGAGAGAACGGTCTGTGTTCTTTACCTGAATTTCAACTTTTTGCTTTGCCGGTCTTGTCAGATCAAATTCCTTTTCCAAAACGCGTTCGTCAAGCGTTTCATATAGCTTAAAATCGTAAAGGCTTTTTGAGTTATAGTTGATTTTCTCAGTACAATTCGTACTCAGAATCGACGATAAATCGAGCTTGCTTTCAGCTTCGGATAGATTTTCCTTTTGCTTTAATAAATCGGTTCTTCCGACAAGCTCGTCAAGTGTGCGTACGCCGAGCCTTGACATATATTCCCTTAAATCCTGAGCTATAAACCGCATAAAGTTTACGACATACTCGGGCTTGCCTGCAAAGCGTTTTCTCAGCTCGGGATTTTGTGTTGCCACGCCGAACGGACAGGTGTCGAGATTGCACACGCGCATCATAGCGCAGCCCATAGTAACAAGCGGAGCGGTTGCAAATCCAAATTCCTCCGCGCCGAGAATTGCCGCGATTGCGACGTCGCGACCGGTCATCAGCTTGCCGTCGGTTTCGATTACGACCTTATTTCTTAGGTTGTTCATAATCAGAGTTTGGTGAGCCTCGGCAAGTCCGAGCTCCCACGGCAGACCAGCGTTGTAAATCGAGCTCCTCGGAGCCGCGCCTGTTCCGCCGTCATAGCCGGAAATCAGTATTACTCCCGCGCCTGCCTTGGCAACGCCTGCGGCTACCGTTCCCACTCCGCATTCTGATACCAGCTTTACGGAAATACGCGCGTTTTTATTGGCGTTTTTTAGGTCATAAATGAGCTGCGCCAAGTCCTCGATTGAGTAAATATCGTGGTGCGGCGGCGGTGAAATAAGCGACACGCCGGGTGTAGAGTGCCTTGTCTTTGCAATCCAGGGATACACCTTGCTTCCGGGAAGATGTCCGCCCTCGCCGGGCTTTGCGCCCTGCGCCATTTTTATCTGAATTTCATCGGCAGAATTGAGATATTCGCTGGTAACGCCGAACCGTCCCGAGGCTACCTGCTTAATCGCCGAGCAGCGGTTTTCCTTTGTTCCTTTTGTCGCCAGGCGTTCGGGGCTTTCGCCGCCTTCGCCTGAGTTTGACTTGCCGTGGAGCATATTCATCGCGAGAGCCAAGGTTTCGTGCGCTTCCTGAGAGATTGAGCCGTAGCTCATCGCGCCGGTCTTAAAGCGTTTTACAATTTCGTCAACGCTTTCTACCTCGTCAATCGGAACAGGGCTTTCGGCGAAGTTAAAGTCGAGCAGACCGCGTAGGCTGACCGCGCTCATCTCTTCATTCAACAGCTTTGTGTACTGCTTGAACAAATCGTAGCTCCCTGTACGCGTTGCCGCCTGCAGCGCGTGAATCGTCTGCGGATTGTAGAGGTGCTCCTCTTTGCCGCTACGGTATTTGTGGGTTCCGTTTGAGGGAAGCTCTGAATTTGTTTCCAAATCGAGCGGATCAAACGCGGCGGTGTGGAGTTTTTCGACATTATCCTCAATATCCTTAATTGTAATGCCGCCTACTCTGCTGACCGTACCTGTAAAGTATTTGTCGATAACCTCGCTGCTAAGTCCGATTGCCTCGAAAATCTGAGAGCCCATATAGGACTGGATTGTGGAAATACCCATTTTTGAGGCGATTTTTACAATGCCGTGAATTACCGCGTTATTGTAATCGTCAACAGCCGCGTAGTAGTCCTTGTCGAGCAAATCGTCGTGGATAAGCTCGTGGATAGTCTCCTGCGCGAGGTACGGATTTACCGCCGTCGCGCCGTAGCCGAGGAGAGTCGCGAAGTGGTGAACCTCGCGCGGTTCTCCGCTTTCGAGAACGATGGAGAGCGATGTTCTGCGCTTGGTAACGACAAGGTGCTGATGAAGAGCGGAAACCGCCAAAAGCGACGGAATCGCAAGGTGGTTTTCGTCAACTCCCCTGTCGGAGAGTATCAGTATATTCGCTCCCTCGCGGTACGCCTTGTCGGCATTTAAAAACATTTTTTCAACCGCTTTTTTGAGCGAGGTGTTTTTATAGTACAGCATTGGGATTACGGCTGATTTAAAACCGCGTTCCCTGATGTTTTTTAATTTTAGAATGTCTGTTGACGACAAAATCGGATTGTGAACCTTCAAAACCTTGCAGTTTTCGGGCTTTTCTTCAAGAATATTTCCCGACTCTCCGAGGTACACTGTGGTCGAGGTCACAACCTCCTCCCTGAGTGCGTCAATCGGAGGATTTGTTACCTGAGCGAAAAGCTGCTTGAAATAATTAAACAGCGGCTGATTGACCTTTGAAAGCGGCGGAACAGGGCTGTCTGTACCCATTGAGGCAATCTGCTCCGAGCCGTCGCGTGCCATTGGCAGAATTGAGGTCATAACGTCCTCGCGTGTATAGCCGAACGCCTTTTGCAGCTTTTTGCGCTCGGCGCGGTGGTGCTCGTCAACTTTTAAATTCGGAATTTTCAAGTCCTTAAGCCTTACAAGATTGCTGTCGAGCCACTCGCCGTAGGGCTGCTTTGAAGCGTAATGCTCCTTAATTTCATCGTCGCTGATAAGCTCGCCCTTGACGGTGTCCACAAGAAGCATTTTTCCCGGGCGAAGTCTGTCCTTTGCGACTACCTTTTCCGCAGGAATTTCAAGCGCGCCTACCTCTGATGAGAGAATTAAATTTTCATCGTCCGTGATGTAATATCTTGACGGGCGCAAGCCGTTTCGGTCGAGCACAGCACCCATAATATCACCGTCGGAGAAAAGGATTGAAGCAGGACCGTCCCACGGCTCCATCATCGTCGCGTAATACTGGTAAAAATCCTTCTTCTTGCGCGAAATCGTATTGTTTCTGTCCCACGGCTCGGGAATTGTTATCATCACCGCGAGCGGCAAGGGCATTCCGCTCATTACAAGAAATTCAAGCGTGTTGTCGAGCATTGCGGAGTCAGAGCCCTCGGCGTTTACCACGGGAATTACCTTGTCCAAATCGCCCTTCAGGTGCTCCGAACGCATATTTTCCTCGCGCGCAAGCATTTTGTCGGCATTGCCGCGGATTGTGTTAATCTCGCCGTTATGGACTATCATTCTGTTGGGATGTGCCCTCTCCCAGCTCGGGTTTGTATTGGTTGAAAATCGCGAATGTACAAGCGCGATCGCGCTCTTAAAATCCTTATCCTGCAAATCGGGGAAGAAATTTCGCAAATCGCCTACAAGGAACATTCCCTTGTAAACTATTGTGCGCGAGGAAAGCGAAACTACGTATGTATCCTCGCTGCTCTGCTCAAAAATTCTGCGAGCGACATAGAGCCTGCGGTCAAAATCAAGCCCTTTTCTCACGCCATCCGGACGCTCTATAAAGCATTGCTGAATGTTCGGCATACAGTCGAGTGCGCGCCGGCCGATTGCGTTTGTGTTGTGGGGAACCTCACGCCAGCCGAGGATATTAAGCCCCTCCTTGGCGGCGATAATTTCAAACATCTTTTTCGCCTGATTGCGCCTGAGCTCGTTTTGCGGAAAGAAAAACATACCCACAGCGTAATCACGCTCATTCTTTAGCTTTATACCGAGCTTTTCTGCCGCTTTCTTAAAGAAAGTGTGGCTGATTTGGAGCAGAATACCGACGCCGTCGCCGGTCTTGCCCTCGGCGTCCTTGCCTGCACGGTGTTCAAGGGTTTCAACGATAGTCAGAGCGTTCTCGACGGTATCGTGCGATTTTTTACCCTTAATGTTGACTACCGCTCCTATACCGCAGTTATCGTGCTCAAAGCGCGGAGAATACAGCGCGGATTTGAACCGTGTGTTCTTTTGCTGAAACATATGACTTCTTCCTCTCTGCAAATTTATGTGTCCTATTATACTACCGTGATTTTTGAATTGTCAATACCATTTTGCAAGTTTTTAAATATTTTATTTCATTTTATGATGTATATTTCCGCTATTTGTTCATTATTTGAAATATTTTTGCAAGTTTTTTTAAAAATATTTCATTTTCCTCTTGACAAATTAAATTTTCCGGAGTATACTTGCATCAATGACACAGCAAGGGCGCTGACGGCTGATACCGTTAGTGCCCCTTTTTATGTCAAATGTTTATTGGGGGTAATCATATGACAAACGTACCGCAGATTTTCGGCAGTATGGTTTTTAACGACAGGGTTATGCAGGAAAGGCTGCCAAAAACTACCTATAAGGCACTGAAAAAGACCGTGGAAAACGGCGAGCAGCTTGACATTAACGTTGCTAACGTTGTGGCAAATGCTATGAAGGACTGGGCAGTTGAGCTCGGCTGCACGCATTATACTCACTGGTTCCAGCCGATGACCGGCGTTACCGCCGAAAAGCACGACAGCTTTATTCAGCCGAGCGGTGACAGCGTTATTATGGAATTTTCCGGCAAGGAGCTTATTAAGGGCGAGCCCGACGCTTCGTCGTTCCCAAGCGGCGGAATCCGCGCAACCTTTGAAGCGCGAGGATATACTACATGGGATCCGACTTCTCCGGCGTTTGTGAGGGATTCTACCCTTTATATTCCCACGGCGTTCTGCTCATACACGGGCGAAGTGCTCGACAAAAAAACTCCCCTGCTCCGATCAATGGAAAAACTCAGTCAAGAGGCTGTTAAGGTTTTGAAGCTGTTGGGCAAGGATGTTAAGCGCGTCACCACAACCGTAGGCCCCGAGCAGGAATACTTCTTAATCGACAAGGAAATGTACGACAAACGTCCCGACCTGATTTACACAGGCAGAACACTTTTCGGAGCAATGGCACCTAAGGGTCAGGAGCTTGAGGATCACTATTTCGGCTCAATCAAGACAAGGGTTGCCGCGTATATGCGCGACTTGGACGAGGAGCTTTGGAAGCTCGGCGTACTTGCAAAGACAAAGCACAACGAGGTCGCGCCGTCACAGCACGAGCTCGCGCCGATTT
>CAMNHG010000007.1 GCA_946539105.1 uncultured Clostridia bacterium
CTTGTAGCGAGTTTTCCTTTATCTAATGAAGCTGACTTTTACAGTCGGCTTTTTTGTTGCAAAATTTTTAAGAGGTGATTATTTTGTATGTAGACCCTAAGCTTTACGCAGCCGAAGAATTAGCAAATGCCATTATCATAAAGCAGGTGGCTGATAACAGAAAAATTGTCCAAGAAAACCTCCGCATTTTCTTGCGGAGGTTTGTGGACAAGGCACGTTTTTTCTGGTATCATAATAACAGAAAAATCGTAATTCATGGAGGATATTATGCAGATTAATTTTACGATATTCAAGAACTTACGATGCCCGGAATTAACAACGGCACAGGACAGATGGCAGTAAGAATGTATAACAATGATTCCTATCGGATTATTCCGACAACAATCCATAAGGGAGGAAGTATCGGTGTGCATCTGCAGGAATCCGGTGATGACTTGAATTATATTATCAGCGGAACAGGCAAAGCGTTTTGCGATGGTGTAGAGGAAGAACTGAAACCGGGAGTCATGCATATCTGTCCGAAAGGATCGGAACATTCTATCGTCAATATTGGAGAGGAAGATCTGGTCATGCTGACCATCGTGGTGAAAAAATGAGAACATATTTATTTGAGAAACCTCTGATTAGAGGAACAATGATAAAACGGAAAAGCCAATTCACCGCTTTGGTGGATATAGACGGAGAAGAATTGATTGCTCACATCCCGACGACAAATCGTATTGGAGACGTAGAGAATAAGAATCTGCCGTGTCTTTTATCTTTTCACGACAATCCGAAGCGCAAGCTGAAATACGATATTGAGGCTGTGCTTCTTTCTGATGATGAAAACTGGGTAGGAATCAATCAAATACTTTCCAACAGGCTTGTAGAGTTCTTTTTCAATGAACACGAGCTGGACGAAATCGCCTCTGATTTCGACAGCATTCAGCGAGAAGTGAAGCTGGGAATATCCAAACTGGATTTCAAAGTGGGAGATGCTTATTTGGAAGTAAAGACTCCGCTGACAACAATTAATGTAAAATACGGACAGAACATCAATACGCTTCCGCCTAAACCTTTTTCTTCAACGGACAGGATGGTAAAGCATCTTAGGGAACTTGCCAAATCGCTTCAAGATCATGAGAAAGCTGTGTTTCTGCAAGTATTTCAGTATCGTATTACAGAAAAGAAGGAACGACTCAGATCAACACACTATGAAGAGGTGTCACAAACATTCAAATATGCATCAAACGCAGGAGTTGAGTTTTGGGAAATCCAAATGGATTTCAGACCGAAAGGTGTCACGCTTTATAGCGTAAACAGAAGCGCAGACTTATAAATAACCGTTATTTCAAGAAAACAGTAGAGGTGACGGGCGTGAAGATTTACCCTTGAAAAAGCAAAGTAAAAAAGAACAGAAGAAACACCACGCTCGCAGCCGCCGTGATTGGAACGGCTTGAAGCCAACCACCAGAGTGGTTAAGAGCAAAAAGGTTTAAGACAGAAAGAAATTGCAAAAGCCCGATTATGAATAATAACATAAAACACAAGTTAAAGCTCTGTAGATGAAGTGAAAAAATGAAGAGATTACCGAAAACGCTCAGTCTGTTTCTCACCTTTCTGAAAATCGGACTGTTTACCTTTGGCGGCGGTTACGCAATGATTCCGCTGATTCAGCGTGAGACCGTCGATCATAAAAAGTGGATAAGTGACAAGGATATCCTTGATATTGTCGCAATCGCAGAATCAACGCCGGGACCAATCGCTATCAATGCGGCTACTTTTATCGGCTATCGCGTCGGCGGCTTTTGGGGAGCAATGGCGGCGACTGTCGGCGTGGTGCTGCCGTCATTTACTATCATCGCAGCGATTTCCTATGTCCTTGCGGCATTCCAAAATGTCGTCTGGATTCAGTACGCCTTTAACGGTATTCGAGCAGGCGTTTTGGCGTTAATCGTCAAAGCACTTTGGTCAATGTATAAGCAAAGTCCGAAAGGGATTTTTTCTTACCTGATTATGTTCGGCGCATTTGCCGTGACCGCGTTTTTACCTGTCAATGTCGTCTTTGTGATACTGTTCTGCGCTGCGGCGGGAATTGTGCAGGCGTTGATTATCGGCAGGAGGGACAAACGATGATTTACTTTGATTTGTTCCTCACATTTCTGAAAATCGGGTTGTTCACGTTTGGCGGCGGTTATGCCATGCTGCCTATGATTCAGGAGGAAGTTGCGGCACATAGCTGGTTGAACCAAAGTGAGCTGATAGATTTTATAGCCGTAAGCGAGAGTACGCCGGGACCGTTTGCGGTAAATATCGCTACCTTTGTAGGCACACGAACCGGCGGCATATTCGGTGGCTTATGCGCAACATTTGGCGTGGTGCTGCCGTCATTTGTGATAATCCTGTTTGTAGCGCGGTTTTATCAAAAATTCAAAAGCAGCAAGCTCGTCGCGGGTGCGATGAACGGCTTGAAACCGGCTGTAGTCGGGTTGATAGGGGCGGCACTGTTGTCGCTTTCGGTTACGGTATTTTTTCCGGCAGGACTGAACATGGCAGTTTTTAGTACGGCACAGTTTTACGTTTCGCTCGGTATTTTCGCTGTGGCGGTTGTGCTGGCGTTCAAAAAGCTCCATCCGATTCTTATCATTCTGCTGTCAGCCGTTATCGGAGTCATAGCCGGCATGATTGGAACGGCTTGAAGCCGACAACCGGAGTGGTTAAGAGCAAAAAAGTTTAAGACAGGAAAAACTGCAAAAGCCGGATTTTTAACGTGAATATGTGAAAAGGATTGTTGTATTATGAAAACTGAGAGAGAAAAAATGACAAATGCCGAGCCTTTTTTTACAAATGATCCCCAACTCATGGAGGATAAGAAAAACGCACGGATTTTATGCGCTCGATTTAACGATTCTCCCGAAGATGAAACGCAGAGAAGGTCTATGCTGAAAGAGCTGTTGGGAGGTTGCGGAGAAAGCATCGCCGTAAAGCCGCCGTTTCACTGCGACTATGGATATAACATCTTTGTTGGCGATGATTTTTTCATGAACTTTGACTGCGTATTTCTTGACGCCGCGCCAATCAGAATCGGCGAGCACTGTATGATTGGACCGAAAACGTGCATCTATGCAATCGGTCATCCTCTGGACGCTGAAGGAAGAAGAAATAAAATTGGTATTCCAAAGCCGGTCAACATCGGCGATAACGTTTGGATTGGCGGAGGGGTAACGATACTTCCGGGCGTTACTATCGGAGATAACACAGTTATTGCTGCCGCTTCCGTTGTGACAAAATCGTTTCCCGATAATGTAGTAATTGCCGGGAATCCGGCACGGATTATTAAATATCTGAAAGAAAACAACGAGCAAGACAACACGGTAAGATATGAGGAAACATAATGAGTATATTCAATAAGAAGTACAAGGTTCCCTTTAATAATTATGAAAAGTATGGTATAATGCATACGGCTGTGAAGCGATGACAAGGAAGTATACATATGGAAATTCTCTTTACCTTATGTTGAGATATTAGTCTGAAACATTTTACTCTGTTTGCAAGGAGAAAAAGCAATGAATGTTTATGATTTTGACGGAACGATTTACTATAAAGATTGCACGACTGACTTTGGAATCTGGTGTATGCTTCGCCATCCAAAGCTGTTGTTTACCTATTTTCCAAAGGCGATCAAGTACCTGATTCAATACAAAAGAGGCAAGGTTCCCAACTGCCTGATGCAGCGCAAGGTTTTCAGCTACCTGACGATGATTGATGATTTTGACGTGCAGATTAAACGGTACTGGGATAAAAATGAAAAGAAAATATCGGCGTGGTATCTTGCACAGAAAAAGCCCGACGACCTTATTATCAGTGCTTCACCGCTGTGTATTATCGAGCCGATTGCCAAGCGGCTTGGCGTGCGCTGTATCGCGTCGGAATATGATCTTGAGTTCGGTGTATTTACAAATAACCTGATGTACGCAAAGGAAAAAGCAAGGTATATTATTGACCACGACTTTCCGAAAATTGATAACTTTTACTCCGATTCACTTGCCGATACGCCGCTTGCCTTGTGTTCCGAAAAAGCCTATCTTGTAACTAATCACGCTACCACACTGACAGACTGGCCTGATCTCGACGAGAAAACCATGAAAAAGGTGAAAAAGAAAATAAACACCGGTTGGAAGATTCATCTCAGAGAGGAATAAGTGATGTATGTTATTATATATGATTTCGGCACCAGCAGCTTAAAAACCTGTCTGTTTTATATTGACGCTGAAATCCGGCTTATTGCAAGCTCTGCCGCGTCCTATCATCTGTATATTCTTGAAAACGGCGGGGCTGAACAGGACACGGAGGAATGGTGGCAGGCTGTGTGTCAAACAACAAAGGAGCTGTTTGAACAGACAGATGTAACGCCTTCGGAGGTATCGGGACTGGCTTTCTGCGCACAGATGCAGGGCGTTGTGCTGGTTGATGAAAACGGAAAAGCACTTCGACGTCCGATGAGCTATATGGATCAGCGCGGCGTGAATGAGTTTAAGGCGTGTATGGGAAAGGGACTCATTAAGGTGTCCGGCTGCAGTTTGTATAAGCTGCTCAGAAACCTGCGCGTCAATTATGCCGGCTCCACCAGCGTCAAGGATCCTGTCTGGAAATACAAGTGGGTGGAGAATCATGAACCGGAGGTTTTTTCAAAGGTCTGTAAATGGCTTGACGTAAACGACTATCTTGTATCGCGCTGTACCGGTAAAATCATCCGGACGGCGGACTCCGCTTTTGCTACCTTTCTGTATGACACGCGCAAGGGCAGGGAAGGCTGGAACAAGGGTCTTGTCAAGATGTACAAGGTCAAGCCCGAGCATCTGGCGACGATTATCAACTGTACGGATCAGGTCGGCGGACTGACGGAAAAAGCCGCCGCCGATCTGGGGCTGAAAGCAGGAACGCCTGTTTTCGGAGGCGGCGGAGATACCACATTTGTGAACATCGGCGCAGGCTGCACCAAGCCGGGCGACACGCATATTTATGTCGGCACATCCGGCTGGGTATCGACGTTCCTTGACTGTCAGACGGTGGATATTAATGCAATGATAACCGGCGTGCTGTCCGCAAAGCACGGATACTTCAATTATTACGCCGAGCTGGAAACAGCCGGAAAGTGCTTTGAATGGGTAATGCATCACCTTGCGCTGGATGAAATAGATATCTATATCAGGAAGTCAAAGGTGACGGATAGCGTCGAAAACAAATTCAAAAGCCTTTACGACTACCTTTCCTCCGAGGTCAGCAAGGTTCCGGCAGGCGCGAACGGCGTTATTTTTACGCCGTGGCTTCACGGCAACCGCTGTCCGTTTGAGGATTCCAAGGCGGCGGGTATGTTTTTTAACATCAAGCTTGAAACAGGAAAGCGGGAACTCATACGCGCGGTTCTGGAGGGCATTTGCTATCATCTGCGGTGGCTGCTCGAATGTGAAGCGAAAAAGGTAAAAACCTCTGATACCATACGTTTTGTCGGCGGCGGCTCCCTGTCGCCCGTTACCTGCCAAATGTTGGCGGATATTACCTGCCGCACGATTGAAACCGTCGGCAACGCGCAGGAGGTCGGCGCGATCGGCACCGCTCTGGTGGTTGCGGCCGGCATCAAAAAGACGGATGTACTCGAGCTCTCTCAGCAGCTGATTCAGCCAAACCGCTCCTATCATCCGAATCCTGCAAACAAAGAGGTGTATGAGCGCAATTACCGCGTTTTCAAAAAGCTATACAAGTCGAATGCTGCCGGCTTTAAGGACTTGAACACCTGAACACGGAGGGACGTCAATTTGAAAAATCGGAAGGAAATATCCCGTGGGATTAAATTCGCGCTTTTCTCGGTTTCCGCCGGGGTGATTGAGTTTGCCGCGTTTGCGCTGCTTGACGGCTTTACGCCATGGCCTTACTGGCCGAAATATCTGATTGCGCTTGTCCTGTCTGTTCTTTGGAATTTTACATTAAACAGACGGTTCACATTCCGTTCCGCCGGAAACGTGCCGGTTGCCATGCTGAAGGTCGCGCTCTTTTACGCGGTATTCACGCCGCTCTCCACTATTTTGGGAAACTTTTTGGCGGAGAGCTGCGGATGGAACGATATACTTGTCACGATTTTGAATATGGTGTGCAATCTGGTGCTGGAATACTTGTACGACCGGTTTTTCGTTTTCGGAAAAACGCTTGATACCATTAACAAACCGTCCAAGCATAAAAAACAACAGCATAAATCTAATACTATTCTCTAATAAAATCCTTTAACATTTGCCGTGTAAAATTTCGCATAACTGCGTTGTCGTCCTCGGAATCCGTCAGGATTCCTGCGTCCTCCGCCTTGTTCTGCGGAATTTTCTATCGACATCTGTTTTAAAGTCTTTTATCAAAGAATAGTATAAATAAGGGAACCTCTAATCATTCCCGGCTGCACATAAGCGCGCAATCTTCATGTCATAAATCTTTCGCATTTCTGCACGACATTGCATTTTTAGAGGTTTAGATTATGGCTGTTGAAATCGTGCTGGTTACAGATGATACAGAATAGCAGACATCATTTTCACGAGTAATTAAAGAGTATCCGGATTTACACGAAGATCAATTTATAGTAGTTATGATAATGTGGATATAAAAGAGATATCACATATACACTGTGCGGTTGTCGATATTGATTTGGCGACATCTTGTAAACAATCATGTTTAGGATACTATATAATATAGATAAAAGGAAATACCAATTATCTATAGTAGCGAAATGAATTAGTGCTCACAAACTTGTCCAACAATCACTTGGATAACACACTCGGGTGTTGAGTGTGACAGTACGGAGAGCGCGTGACTGTTAATCATGATGTCACTGGTTCGAGTTCCAGTCGAGCAGGGCGTTTTTTTATTTGGTTATATCTTTCCAGTTTTCTGGAAAGCCCATAGAGCTTAATAATTTAGATGTATAGTAATCACCTAAAAAAGGTTTTGTAGTATCTATCATTTCAACTATGCTTTGAATCAATGTAACAAAATCATAATCAGCGGATAGATACTTAAAACAGATTAGTAAATTAAATACATCATTTTTCGAATTAGGGTTATAATTCTCAATATTGTTGTGTATTGGTAAATCTAAGATAGAATTTCGTGTTTTAAAATTATAGAGCCTTTCTCCGTGAGCACATACATTACGAAATTTTGACATTATATTAAGCATCTTACATAAATGATTAGGATAAATACAATCAAAATTCCGAGATACTTGACTTTGCAAATGTTGATAAGAAAACATATACATTTTAGATAAACTGCCAAATGTTATTGATTGTATTAACACCCAAAGAGGGACAGTTCCATATGTAGAAATATTATAATGAATATATGGGTAGTTTTCTGAGTGAGAAAGGATATCTTGTATCTTAGAAATGAAAGTATTAACATCAGATTGATACCTTTGATAATTGTAGTTGTTTACATTTAGATAGTCTGTTTGATTATCTCCAAAAATGTCACAAAAAGAATAAGAATATAGGGAACGAATGTGTTTTTCCACTCTTATTAATTCGTGTAGTAATTTGTTTTTTAAATAATCATCAAAAATATACAGTGATACTAATTTACTAAACGAAGCGTCAGCCCTATAGTTTCCATTTCTTTCCTGCTTGAACATATCTTTATAACCAGATACAAGAGAGTAGTATCCGAATCGAGCAAGATATTTTTTAGCTGTATCTTCATTTTCTATTTGTAAATTTTTTGATTTAAGTAATTCAATTTGTTGATCGTATGTTAAGAATCTCTTTTCTGGCAAAACAAAAAGCCCCCTGTAAAAGTACAGAGGACTTAATGGGTTGTGGACCCGCAGGTTATCACAACACGATCACTGGATAAATTATAACTTGAAAACAACGATTTGTCAAGTCAAAAATATCAGCTGTTATATTTATATGTACTCTGTACGGTAATATTCATTTCATTATGCCTTGTGATAACACAGGGCATTTTTTATTTTTAATATATTTTTACTTCAGGAATCACAATGCCATGTTCATTAATTGTATCACCTAATGTACCATCGAAGTAGTTTATTGTCATTCCAAAACTTTCAGGATTTTCAACAGGAATTTTTTGATAAACATTCATCTCAATCACTCCCTTTGTGTTTGGCAATACCTTTTCACTCATATTTCCTTTATAACTTATCCCATTAACAGAAACAATATCGCTTTGAATTGTTAGTTGTTTATCGGTTTTGTTTTCTACAAAAAAATCGATTCTTGTTTCCTTGGAATCATACTTGTATTCGTGCATTTGATAAAAACTCAAAGTGATTCTATCATCGTTGTATAGTTCATGGAGTGCGTCAGATATTTGCGTAGTGGATTCCTCTGTTATCGCTTCCGTGGCAGAATTAGAACTTTCCTCGTTCGCTAATTCGTTGAGGTTATATGTTTTATTTTCAACAATAATTTTTTCAGCTAATATTGTAGGCAAATTCGTTTTAGCACTTAAGCCTCGATATATTCCAAATACCCTAACAGGTTTATTTAACAATAGAGTTTTATATTTACTATATACAGAATCATCACCTAAGCCTATAGACCATTCATTGTCAGAATCATTTAATGTTACCATGGTTAGGCTATTTAATTGAAAAACATCTGTTATTGTTCCATCAAGATATACGCTTGTATTGCCGAGTCCATTTTCTTTTGCAGGCGAATTAAACTTTTGATATTCAGGATAAATATATTTATCTATTGGCGCGTGAACTGAATTAGAGGAGTCAGAAGTTTGATTGTTGGATGTTGCACATCCTGAAACAGTAAAAGCTATCATTATAAATGCTAAAAAGAATAATATTATTTTTTTCATTATGTTCACCTCTTTGCTCACTGCAAATTCTTACTTACCTTTTTAACCAAGCCGAGGACTCGGACACGCTGAACGTCAGCACCTTCAAAACGGCGTGGGGGATAGTAGGGATTTATTGAAATAAGCTCAATCCAATTATCGCCATATGAAATCTTTTTTACAACGGCGTCCTCGCCGTCAATCAGAACTACGCCGATTTGTCCGCTATCAACGCAATCCTGTTTCTTAACAAGTATTTCGCTTCCGTCGTCAATCAGCGGCGACATACTGTCACCCTGAACGCTTATCCAGATGTACTGTTCCTGTTCGCTTGGAGTTGTGATGAATGTTGGAACATATGAAATAATAGTGTTATCAGCGACAACGCCAAAGTCGGCGGCAACGCTGTTGAACAGAGGGCGCATAAAAACATTTGATTTAGGCATAGGAGTAACATTAGTTTCCCAGCCCATAAGCTCAGCGGGAGTGGTGTTTAACGCTTTTGCTATAGCTTCAATTTTATTAGAAGGAATGTTTGTTATAATATTTTTTTCATATTTATATACAGACTGTTTACTTGAACCAATCAGCTTTGCTAATTCAATTTGAGAAATGTTTTTTCTCTCACGTGCGGCTTTAATTCTCTCTCCGATTGTCATGTTATCACCTCGTTTAAATATATAATAATGCAATAAAAGTAACTTGTCAAGAAAAATTCTTCAAAAAAAAGGAAAAAACATCTTGACAAGTTACTGAACCTGACATATAATGTGGGTAACTTAATAAGTTACGGAGGTGATAAGTATGGTTGATACAAAAGGTCTCAATGCTGAAATGGTTAGAAAAGGCATAACCCAAGAGCAATTAGCTAAACAGCTGAACATTTCTTCTCGTACGTTTTCCAACCGTATGTCAAAATGGTTTTTTGGAAGCGATGAGATAGAAAAACTCGTAAAAATTCTTGACATTAAAGACCCAATGAGTGTTTTTGCTCAACTGATAATTCAATAAATTTCCAGCAACAAACAGTATAAAAACAACCCTGCCCAAAGCACTACGCAGAGGAAAGAGTAAGATGAGCTCTTGCGACAACACTCCAAATGTGGCGAGTTGTTTTTCCATTAGATACTTGTTTATTTATAGCGACACTGAAAACCAGCAGTAGTTTATCTTTCGCCTCAAAATATAATAATATACTAATAAGAAAAGCGGCTGATTACTTGCTTTTTTTGATATTAGAGTGTACAATTAATCTTGAAACAGTTTTTTTATTTTATGTATAATTGCAGGAGGTTTGTATGTTAAAGTTCAGAGAATGGCTGAGCATTCAGGTTGCGAAGCATCCTAAACGTGTGGTATTGGTCTTAATTATTCTGTTCAACGTGCTTTTTATTACCGTTTCCGCTGCGGTGATTAGTGCTCTTTCTCTGCGCGGAACCGAGAACATGAATTTCTTTCACGCCGCTTATTATACGGTTACTATGATTCTTGACGCAGGATGTATTGAGTCTGTAATAACTGATATAGGCACCACGGGCGTTGCGTTAACCTTAACCTGCCTCGCTGTTATCATTATCGGTATGATAACCTTTACAGGAGCGGTTATAGGTTATCTTACAAATATTCTTAACGATTTTATAGAAAAAGCGAGCGCGGGCAATACGCGGCTTTATCTGTCAAATCACACTGTCATTCTTAATTGGAACTCAAGAGCACCCGAGATTGTCAACGATCTTCTTTACAGCGATAATAAGGAAACTGTTGTTGCTTTGGTTAAATCGGACAGTGATGATATAAGAAAGGAAATTGAAGAGAGACTCAATCTTACTATCGAAAAAGAAAATGAGATTGTCTATAAAAAGGCAGACACAATGAGCTTTTTTGCACGCAGGAGGTATCTAAAAAACAACCTGCTCGGCAATAACGTAACTTTTATCGTAATTGAAGGAAATATATTCTCTCAAAAGCAGCTCAAGGATATAAGAATAGACTTGTCTAAAGCTGTGATTATACTGAGCAACGATCCGTCGGATTCAGCTGACGAAGACGGCTTACAGTCAGATGAAGGCAATCCTCAGGCAGTAAAAGCGTTGATGCAGGCTGCGGATATTGTGTCGGCAGGAAACGCTGCTCATAATCAGAACATCATTATCGAGATTACCGATTTATGGACTTATGATATTGTTCAGAGAATCATAAGCGGTAAAGAACTCGGCGAAAAAGTCAATATTTTAATGTTCCAGGTTGAAAAATTCCTCGGTCAGCTCCTGGCTCAAATTTCAATATCGCCGGAAATGACCCCTGTCTATGACGATTTGTTCTCAAACAAGGGAGCGGCGTTTTACACCGAGCCTGTACAGACTGATGATGAAACCGTATATATCCGTGATTACCTTTCAACGCATAAAAACGCCATACCGCTCACTTTGCTTACCCATAACGGCGAAAGTTATTTTTGTTTTGAGGCAGATACTCAGAAAAATATTAATAAAAAGCATGAGCTCAAAAGCCCGGGCTTTAGCGTTAAGCTGAACAATACGCAAAGCGAATGCAAAAGAGTGATTATAATGGGTCACAACAGTACGGTGGAAGAGATTATGAGCACCTTTGAAGCCTACATATCATGCCGAACCGGCGATAATCAAATCAGTCCGCTTAAAGTTACAGTGATTGATGACGCCGACAGCCTTAGGAGTATAGATTATTATAAGCAATATTCTTTTGTTGAAGAAGCTGCTGAACTGGATATTTTTAATATTGATAAATCATTTGAGATACTTAATCGCCTGCTTTTTAACACGTCAGAGGAAACAAGCATACTGATTCTCTCCAATGACACGGAGCTTGGTGAAAATGCCGACTCCTCTGCGCTGATGTATTTGGTTTATGTTCAGGACTATATCAAAGAAATGCTCAGGGAAAACCCCGGCTTTGATAAAAAGAGGGTAAAAACCATTGTTGAAATCACAGATTCGGGACATTATGATATAGTCAAGGGCTACGATATGGCCGACGCTGTAATCAGCAACCGTTTTACGGGAAATATTATCACACAGATTGGTGAAAAAGAGTCAATATATGATTTTTATAAGAACTTGCTGAGTTATTCTTCGGATAAACAGGGCGGTCAAAACAAGAAGCCGCAGCTTAAAAAGGTTTCGTCTTTCTTTGCGGAAACTCCTCCTCTGTGTACGGCTTATGACTTGGTTCGTGCCGTCTTTGAAGCGTCTGTTTCATCAGCCGGAGCGTCAGAAAAGCGATCTCCCGCGCTGGTACTCGGCTATATAAAAGCCGATGGCGAAACAATAATCTTCAGCGGTGATTTGTCTGAAATAAACGTTTCGCTTGAAGCTGAAGATAAGATAATTGTATATACAGATTTTGTTTGTAATCCTGATTAAGCTAAGTAAAACGCGGCGGTTTATCAACTGCCGCGCTTTTGTTATGCGGTAAAAAGGTTAGGGCTGTAGTTCCTTCGGACTTTCTTGCGGAGGTTTGTGGACAAATACAGAGTTTTCTGTTATCATAAATATAAAATAATCAAAAGGCAAACTGATTGAAATAGTTTGTGGGTAAGCCCTGCGAAAGAAGGAACAATATCTGCTACTCTATCTAAAAGGAGACGATTAGCATGAAGTTTGTACCGCTAAACAAGCAAAGCAAAAAAGAACAAAAGAAATATCATGCTCGCAGCCGTCGTGACCGGAACGGATTAAAGCCGACAACCGGGGTGGTTAAGAGCAAGAAGGTTTAAGACAGAAAGAAACTGCAAAAGCCGGATATAGAATAGTGGTGATTGTTATGGAGAGCATTAAAACTTTGAGAGCAACCGAAGCGTGGCAGCGCGCAGGAGCGTACTCTGTCAGAATACAGGGAATGAACCGTCAGCATCATATTTCATTACAGGAGGAATTTGACGAGCACGACGGCACGGAGAGCAAATACATAGTTTTACTCGACGACACCTATCCGGTTGCAACTTGCAGATTTTATGAACTGAATGCCGATTGCGTGCTGCTCGGCCGTGTGGTTGTCCTTCCCGAATATCGGGGAAAACACCTTGGCGCAAGAGTTATCAGCGAAGCGGAGAAGTGGATTGCGGAACTCGGCTTTACAAAAATATTCATAGACGCCAGATTGGAAGCGACAGGCTTTTATGAAAAACTCGGCTATTCTAAAGCAGATGATGAAGTTTTCAAAAGCTGGAAGTTTGACTGTACAAGAATGTATAAAGCTCTGAAGGAGAATGGAGTATGAAAATGTTTGGGAAAAAATATAAGGTTGACTATTGCGGAAAAATGTTTGAGTACAGGAACGCGAAGGACGAGTACAGAGCATGAGAAAAGGTAACGCTATCAATACAGGATGTGGTTAAATGAAAATTAACATAGTCAAACGGATTGTTGATATCGCGCTGAGCGTTACACTGCTGTTATTAATGGCTTTTCAGGTGACCGAACAGCTCGCTCATGAGTGGCTCGGTGTCACGATGTTCGCGCTGACAATAGTGCATCAGATTTTGAACCGAAAATATTACGCGTCAGTCTTTAGGGGCAAGTACAGCCCGTTGCGCGTATTTCAGCTGGTTGTCAATATTTTGCTTCTGCTGACATTTGTGTGTACTGCACTGTCCGGTATGATGATGAGCCGTTTCGCAACGCCGTTTATGAACGGATTTCTCCCGTCCTCGGTCGTGCGTCAGGGACACCTCGCGCTGTCGCACTGGTCATTTGTGCTTATGGGCGTTCATATGGGGCTGCACTTCGGCATTGTCACCGCAAAGCTCAAAAAACGAGCGATAAAAATCACTGCGGGAGCTGTGATGAGCGGTATTTCCGTTTACGGCTTTTATCTGTTCTTAAAGGCGAATTTCCTTGATTATATGCTGCTGAAAAATCCGTTTGCTTTTTTGGATTATGAAAAAGCGTGGTGGCTTGTTATTCTTGAAAACCTCGCTATGCTTTTGGCGTGGGCGTTTGCCGGCTTTTTGTTATCACTTTTCTTAAGGGGAATCGCAAAGGCAGGCAAGAGAAAAACCGCGTTGTTGTACATCGCACTGTTGGCAGGTGTTATTATCGTTGCCGTTATTCTCAACACAACGCTTAATGCTCAGCAGACAAATCTGTCTGTTTCATGGAGCACGCCTCAGATGGGCTGTCTGATATTTTTGCCGTGACAATACGGAAAAATATGTTATACTCGTATTAAGTTTCTTTAAGGAGGCAGGATTTTATGATTTACACACCTTTGACTAAGAAAGCACTTGTTATATCCTTTAACGCTCACAAAAATCAAGTTGATAAAAGCGGTATGCCATATGTTTACCACCCGTTTCATTTGGCGGAACAGATGAAAGATGAATTTACAACCTGCGTGGCACTGCTTCACGATGTTGTTGAAGACACCGATATTACTCTTGGGGATTTGAAAGACCAAGGCTTTCCGCGCGAAGTGACAGACGCAATAGCGTTGATGACTCATAACGACGCTGTGCCTTATCTTGATTATGTTGAAAAAATAAAGGACAATCCCATTGCCCGCGCGGTCAAACTCGCCGACCTGAATCATAACAGCGATTTAACACGGCTTGACGTTGTTGACGGCAAAGCACTTGAGCGCGTTGAAAAGTATAAAAAAGCGATTGGTATTTTGAAAAGATAACATTTAACGGAGGTTGCTATGGACAAAATAAATGATAAAATCCGCGGTTCGCTGTTTGGCGGAGCAGTAGGTGACGCCTTGGGTTACGAAATTGAATTTATGAGTGAAAAGTCGATTTTTCATCAGTACGGAAAATGCGGAATCCAAAATTATTCACTTTCCTCATCCGAAAAAAAGGCAGTGATTTCCGACGATACTCAGATGACGTTGTTCACCGCCTACGCTATGGTTTTCGGGGCGTACAGACTGGAAAACAGAGGTATATCGGCAAATCCGCGTCACTATGCCGAACTGACATATAACGACTGGCTGATTACACAGGAAATGACCTATGATGAAGCGGTAAAGACGGTTTTAAAAGACGGACCGTCTTTTCCTCACGGCTTTATCTCTGACGTTCTCAGCGATGTTCCCGAGTTGTTCCGCAGACGCGCGCCGGGAATCACCTGCCTTTCCGCACTTGAAACCAGAAGAACGCAACGCGAAAAAGGTGAATATATACACAGCTTTATTGATTCAAAAATAAACAACAGCAAGGGTTGCGGCGGAGTGATGCGTGTTGCCCCTGTCGGAATGATGCGATGGAGTGACGATATAGAAAAAATCGCAATGGAAGGTGCTGAGTGCGCCGCTATAACCCACTGCCATTCCCTTGGATATATGACAGGTGCGGTGTTGGCGCAGATGATATACCGCATAATTTTCAATGAAAACAATATGACGCTGAAGGAGATAACGGAAGAAGCAAGAGATACAGCGGCAAGGCTTTTTGGCGGCGACGAACACGTTGATGAATTGACACGCTGCATTAACGACGCCATAGAATTGTCCGAAAACAGCGACAGCGATTTAATTAATATTCACCGGCTCGGTGAAGGCTGGATAGCGGAAGAAGCACTTGCGATTGCGATTTATTGCAGCTTGAAGTATCAAAATGATTTTACCGGGGGAATAACGGCTTCCGTAAATCACAAGGGCGACAGCGACTCAACGGGTGCTATAGCCGGAAATATTCTCGGTGCTCTTATCGGCTACAATGCGATTGAGCAAAAGTGGAAGGAAAACCTTGAGATTTCAGATGTTATTCTGCGCATGGCGGATATGCTCAGCGAATGGAGCAGATAAATTATTTGTCAATGCTTTGTAATGACTTGTGTTTTATACTAAGTAACGAATAAAAGCATAACTCATTAAAGGGAGGGAAGTAAATGAAAAGAATAATCGCGTTAATTCTTTCTGTCCTCACGCTAGCTTCCTTTGCTTCCTGTATATCGGTAAAAGAGGATTTTTCGCAAAGCAATACCGCGTCTCAGCCTGTCAGGGAAGCCGAAACACAGCCTGTCGCGAAATGCCTTGAAGAATACACGGATTTCAGCGGAGTTGTTTTGATGACTCAGAACGGAAAGAAGGTTTTTGAAAAGGTAAAGGGTGTGCAAAAGCTCGGTACAAACAAGCCGATAACGGTTGACACGCTGTTTTGCGTAGGCTCGGTAGCAAAGCAGTTTACCGCCGCGGCAATTCTTATTCTCCAGCAGGACGGCAAGCTCAGCGTTGACGATAAACTGTCAAAATACTATCCCGATTATGAATACGGCGACGATTTAACCCTCAAAAATCTGCTTGATATGCGTTCGGGGATAACCGAGTTTTATGATATTGAGTATATTGACAACGCGTTTAACGAGCTTCCCGCGGGCGAGCTCAGGGACACCGTGACAAACGATAACAGCGTTGAGGAAAACCGCGAATTGCTTGAGGAGTGGCTGCTTAAACAGCCGCTTGAGTTTGAACCCGATACTGAGTTTGAGTACTCAAATTCAAACTATTTTCTTTTGGCGCGGATTGCAGAGAAGGTTTCAGGCAAAAAATACTACGATTATCTTCGCGAAAAAATTATTGTGCCCCTCGGAATGAAGAACACTTATTTTGTTGATGAGGTGGATCTGAAATCCGTTCCGGATCTTGCCGCGCCTACGGTAGAGTCTCAGACGGTTTATGTAGGCGTTACCATGGGCTTGGGAGATATGATTTCAAACGCGTATGATATTGATAAATGGCTGACCTCGTTCAGAAACAATAAAATACTGAGCAAGGACAGCGTTCGTATGATGACGACAGATTACTCCGAGGATGACGAGGACAACTACGGCTTCGGCGCGCGGTTAATCGGCAGCGGAATGTTCCACACCGGAGCTTTTACTACATACGAAACAATAGCGTACACCGATATTAATAAGGGAATAAATGTTTTTGCCGTGACAAACGACGATCCTAACGATTCTTACAGCGTTGTCGATATGGTTTGGGAGCTGTTGGAGGAAAAGGGATTCGGTGTTACTTAACGCAACAACGAACAGCGTCTTGAACAGACGCTGTTTTTGTATAAAAACAAATTTATACCGCAATATAAAAATTATGTGTAGGCAACCGCAGTATTTTGTGATATAATTAAAGTTAGGATTAATTTTACGGGAACGGAGGTTGGTTTTTTGCTGTTTAACATCTCTTACACATCGCTTAATTTTATTGCATTTGTGTTGGTTACGATGTTTGTATATTTTTTATTTCCTTTTAAGAAATATAAGTGGACGGTTTTGCTTGCGGCAAGCGTGTTTTTTTACGCTGTAATCGGCTACAAGCTGGCTTATTTTATACTGTTTACAACACTCAGCACATACCTTATCGCGCTTTGGATTGAGCGCGTAGCGTCAAATTCAAAAAAACTTCTTAAGGAGAAAAAGAAGGAATGGGACAGAGACCAAAAGAAAAAGTACAAGAATAAAATCAAAACGCAAAAGCGTTTGATTATGGCTCTTTGCCTTGTGCTGAACTTCGGAATACTCGCTTTTTTGAAGTACTATAACTTTTTTGCCGGCAGTCTTAACGACGTGCTCGGGGGCTTCGGGTTCAGTTTTTCGGCACCTACGCTCAATCTTATTTTACCGCTCGGAATCTCGTTTTACACCTTCCAGTCTATGGGATATATCGTAGATGTTTACCGCGAAAAGACCGAGGCGCAGAAAAATCCGTTTAAGCTGCTGCTGTTCGTGTCCTTCTTTCCGCAGATTATCCAGGGTCCTATCAGCATTTACGACCAGCTTGCGCATCAGCTGTTTGAGCCGCACGACTTTAATTTCAGCCGTATGAAGCACGGTATGGAGCTGATTGTATGGGGCTTCTTCAAAAAGCTGATTATCGCTGACAGAGCGTATATTTTAATCGGCGCGGTCGAAAACAATTACGCCGATTACAGCGGAACAACGCTTACCTTTACCATACTGCTTTACGCGGTTCAGCTTTACGCCGACTTCTCGGGCGGCATAGATATTTCGCGCGGCGTAGCGCAAATATTCGGCATTGATATGATTGATAACTTCAAGCGTCCGTACTTCTCGCGCTCGATTAATGAATACTGGCGCAGGTGGCATATCTCGCTCGGCGCGTGGATGAAAAACTATGTGTTCTATCCCGTCGCAATGTCGAACCTGTTTATCAACGCAAGCAAAAAGATGAAGGGTACACGCTTCGGAAAAACCGCCGCCGGAGCGCATATAGCAAAGGTTCTGCCCACCAGCGTTGCCTCGCTGATTGTTTTTTTAATCGTCGGTGTGTGGCATGGTGCCGACTGGAAGTATGTCGCGTTCGGCGTTTGGAACGGCGTAATTATAATGCTCAGCATTTTAATGCAGCCGCTCTTTGACGGCGTTGTTGACAGGCTGAGAATCAGCCGGAAAAATCCGGTCTTTATAGGCTTTCAGATTTTCCGCACCCTTCTTGTTATATTGGTGGGTTACGTGTTCGACGTCGCACCGTCGTTTGAGCAGGGAATGCGCACAATCGGGCTTTTCTTTACGGGGCAAAACCTCGCCGCCGGTTACGCGGAAATCACCAAGCTCGGTCTTGGCTGGCGTGATTACCTCATACTGCTGCTCGCCTCAGTCGTAGTGCTTGTCGCAAGCATTATTCAGGAGAGACATCCCGATACCACTATCCGCGCTATGCTCGATAAAAAATCCTATGTTTTCCGCTTTGTTGTTCTGTATATCGCCGTTATGTCCATTGTAATTTTCGGCGTTTACGGTTCGGGTTACAATGCGGCTGACTTTGTTTATATGCAATTCTGACGGAAAGGGGAATAATGATGAAGTATCAATTAAAAGTAACACGCACAATAAAAGTTTCCCTCTTTTTGTTGGCAATTATGGTTTCGTGCCTTGTGCTGCAGCAGTTTTTCCTGCGGAACGTAGACCACAACAGCCTGCGCATTGAAGGCTTTTATCAGGAAGAGACCGACTCGCTCGATGTTGTGTTTATAGGCGCGAGCGATATTTATACCAGCTTTATGCCGGGCAGAGCTTATGAGCAGTACGGCTTTACAAGCTATCTTTTAGCGTCGGAGTCAATCACCTCCGAGGGCATTAAAACCGCAATTAAGGAGACGGTGCGTACTCAGCACCCGGGAATGATAGTTGTTGAAGCCAACGCGTTTCTGTACGGCGACAGCGACAACGACGTTAACGAGGCGCATATTCACAAGTTCTTTGACAACCTTCCGATGAGTGAAAACAAGTTGGATTATATCCAAAACAATGTGCCGGTAGATCAGAGGTGGGAGTATTATTTTCCGCTCATAAAGTACCACGGCTTGTGGACGGAATATCCCGAACGCCTGCATATGATAGCAAGCAACCTGACGCTTGATATGCGCGGCTTTAACTACCTTAAGGGCTTCCGCACCACCGCCCATGTTCTTCAGCCCGACAAGCCGTGCCTAAACAGCAAGCTGGCTGAGGAAAACGAGGAGCTTGACTTAGACCCTAAGCTCGAAAAACGGCTTATGGATTTGCTCGACTACTGCGACGAGCAGAAGATAAATCTGATGTTCGTGCGCGCTCCTCACTATGTAACCAAGGACACCTACAACCGCGTTAAACGCTCAAATAAAATGGCTTCTATAGTAAACAGCCGCGGCTACAGCTACTATACCCTGGAAAATGACGCGCAGCGGATAGGCATTGACGAAAAGCGCGATTTTTATAACGTAGACCATATGAATGTTTACGGAGCAATTAAGTTTACCGATTATTTATCGGAGAAAATACTGTACAGGGAAGAGCTTAAGGTGGATCCTTTGTCCGACGAGCAAAAGGAGAATTGGTCTGAGGTTGTCACCGCTACAAATCAGCTTTACCGCTATTGCGACGATATTATGACTCACACCGACGCCACAAAGGGAGCGCAGGAGGATGTTTATACTCTGCTTAAGCTCGGCGACTATTCAGGCGCGCCTATCGAGCGGAAAGATTAGCCGTAAAAGGAGAGAAATATATGAAATACCCTAACGCTTACTCGGGAGTGAAAAAATTATTCACCTCCGAAATACTCAATATTATCTCCGCCGTGCTGATGTTCGTCGCCGTTTTGTTAGCTTTGCTGGACGGAAAATCGAAATTACCCGACGTCGATTCCGCGCAGTTTTGGAGCTTGGCGGCATTTGTTTTGCTTTCCGCCGCCACGGGAATCGCCGCGTTTATAATTCAGATAATCGGTCTTAATCAGGCGCGCAGGGACGAGTGGTATTTTAATAAGGCACTTTACTTTGTTATTATTTGTATGGTCTGCACCTTGGTAATGACCTTTACCGCCGGAACGGTAAACAGCATTTTTGCCGCTGTTGACGAGGTGTTCACGCTGCTGGTAAATATCTACGCTATATTGGCGATTTTTACCCTTGCGGAGTATTTGAAGGATACTGTCATTCAGAAAACCGGAAAAATAATGATAGTGGTCATAACCGTGCTGTTCGGTATCGCGCTTATTTTGCAGATCGCCGCCGGCTTTGTGCCGCGCAAGGCGGAAATTTTGGGAGTAATTAAATCGGGCTTTGAGGTACTGGGATATATTGCTTGTATGGTATATTTCGGTATGTCAAAGAAGATGCTCGGCCAATCTTAAATAAATGGTATTTTCTTGTTGACATCAAAATAACAATTTGTTACAATAAAAACGGTAACAGCTATTGTTATATTATAATAATAAAACAGGAGGTACCCGTGAATACAGAAATCCGATATTTTACAAAATCCAAAAAGGGAAATACCGAAAAGCTCGCGAATCAAATCGCGAAGGCAACCGGCAAAAAGGCACTTACCGTGGCGACCGACCTTGATGAAAGGGTTGACCGTCTGTTTCTGGTAAACGCTATGTACGCCGCGAATATCGATGGGGCGGTCAAGGACTTCCTTGCGCGCAATAAGGATAATATCGGAGAGGTTGTTAATTTCAGCACCTCGTGCTCGGGTAAATCTACATGGGGAATGGTAAAAAAAGAGTGCGACAGCCTGGGTATTGCCCTCAGCGAAAAGGAATTTCACTGCGCGGCATCGTGGATTTTCATAAACAAGGGCTTGCCCTCTGACGACGACTACGCAAAGGCGCGTGAATTTGCGAAGTCAATGTCGGAATAGTCAAATTATACAGAATCCCGAAAGGGTTATTATACGGTAATATTTTAAGAAAGGGAAAAAATGAAAGGCTTTTTAAAATTTTTGGCAATAGTCACCGGTGTGTTTCTTATAATTCACCGCCGCGTAATTTGGGCGTGCCTGACCGGCACTGAAATGCCCGAACCGCCCGAGTGGCACAAAAAATTTATCCCCTGCCTTGGCGATAGGGTAGAGGACGATTTATAATCAAAACGCAGCAAAGCCCGGCAGCAGTTTGCCGGGCTTTGTTTCGTGATATTAGTATTTCTTTTTCTTTGCTTCTCTGAGCATAAATTTTCTCGCAATGTTAATGCCTATTTTATACGGAAGCGGTCTAAGAGCCTTGTCCGCCTCCTTCAGCATTTTGCGAATGGGAATCCCCTGCGGACAGTGCTTTTCGCATTTTCCGCAGCCTATACACTGAGAGGCAAACGCGCTGTCCTTTGTAAGTCCGACCGCCTGCGCGTACTGCATTCGACCGTCTCGCTTTGACTCTATAAACATAGTGTTGTAGCAGCTGAACGCTCCGGGAATATCAACGCCCTTGGGGCATGGCATACAGTAACGGCAGCCGGTACAGCCGACCTTTTCGTTTTCGCGTATTTTTTCTGTTACCGCTTTTAGTGTATCAAAATCCTGTTGGGTAAAATGTCCCGCTTTAGCTTTGTCCGCGGTGCGGCAGTTTTCATGTACCATCTCGGCGGTATTCATACCCGAAAGCACAACCGTTACCTCGGGCTGATTGTATAGCCAGCGAAAGCTCCATTCGGCGGGAGTCCAGTCGCGGTTACTTTCCCTCATAACCTTTTTAGCGGTTTCCGGCAGCATATTTACCAGCTTGCCGCCGCGCAGAGGCTCCATTATAACAACCGGAATGCCCTTTTCAGCGGCAGCCTTTAAGCCTGCCACTCCGGCTTGCGAGTACTCGTCAAAGTAGTTGTACTGAATTTGGCAAATATCCCAGTCGTAATCATTTAAGATTTTTAAGAATCCGTCGGAGTTGCCGTGGTATGAAAAGCCTATATTGCGGATAGCTCCGCTTTTTTTCTTTTCGGCAATCCAGTCGAGCACTCCTACATTTTTCAGCTTTTCCCACATTGAAATATCTGTGAGGTGGTGCATAAGGTAGTAGTCTACATAATCTGTGCGAAGCCGCGACAGCTGTTCGTTAAAATATTTGTCAAGCGAGGCGTTGCTGCCAACAAGATACTGCGGCAGCTTGGTGGCAATTTTTATTTTATCGCGTATGTCGTTTCGCTCAAAAATTTCGCCGCAGGCGGCTTCGCTTCCGCCGTAGATATACGCCGTATCGTAGTAATTAACTCCGGCGCGGTACGCTTCCATCAGCTCGTGCTCCGCCTTATCAATATCAATTCCGCCGCCCTTTTTAGAAAACCGCATACAGCCGTAGCCGAGTACGGAAAGCTCATCGCCGTTTTTATCTTTTCTGTATTGCATAACTCCTCCGCTGTGCTTTTTTGTTTTATGATAGCAGAAAAACATTTGCTTGTCCACGGTTTTGCGCGAATAATAAATTTTTGTTTTGTCCCGATATAAAATAATCAGAAAATAATAGCCAAAAAATCTTGCAAGGAAAGAGAATAAATGATATAATATACTAAATCTATTGTTGAATATCAAATTTTTTAGGAGGAGATAACAAATGGGATTTTCTAAAATGAGACAGCGGTTTGGTTACGGTGCCGCCGATATGGCGAGTAACCTGATCTGGCCGATGATTTGTACATATCTTACGGTGTACTACACAGACGCGCTTTTGCTCGACACCGCGGCTGTGGGCGTTATCACGCTGGCGTCAAAGTTTATAGACGCTATAACCGACGTATTGATGGGAATTGTAGTTGACAAAACAGATTTTAAAAGCGGAAAATGCCGTCCGTACTTTTTAATCGGAGCCTTGCCGCTCGCACTGTTCGCGGTTCTTACATTCCTTTTGCCGTCCTTTGTTTCAAACAACAATGTGCTTATGATTTTATTCGCGTTTATCACCTTTAACCTTGTAAGCACCTGCTATACAATCGTTAACACTCCGCTTTCGGCTATTCTTCCGAGCCTTTCATCCGACCAAAAGGAGCGTAATATACTTGTTACCTTCCGTATGGTAATGGCTGCGGTTGGCAGCTTCTGCGTAACCTTCTTCGCTCTGCCCCTCATCAACAATTTCGGCGGCAAAAAGGATCTTTTTGCGTACGCGTGGGCAGTTGGTATTTTTTCCATTGCCGCGGTTGTTCTGCTCGTGTTCTCATATGCAAACACACGCGAGGTTGTAAAACCGATTAAGGAAGAAAAGGTTAAGCTCAAGGACGGACTTAAAGCGATTAACGGACAGTATGTTCTGTTTGTTATCACAATGTTTATCTATCTGCTGGGCTTTGCGGTAAAGCAGGCGGGCGTGTTCTATTACTACAACTACTATATCGGCGATATAGGCTCGCTTAAGGTTGAGGAAATTATCTCAATTCAGGCACTTGTAACTTCGCTCAGTATGGTTATAGGTCAGCTGACAATTCCGTTCTTCTGCAAGATAATGGGCAAAAAGAAGTCCGCTATTCTTATGAACTTTATCGCCCTTGCGGGTAACATAGTATTTATCTTCTGCGGAGCTAACCTTGTTTTGCTCTGCGTCGGTACCGCGCTTGTATGGTTCCCGCTCGGATACCTTATGGGTATGAGATTCGCGCTCCTCGCGGACGTTGTAGAGTATTGCGAGCTTAAATCGGGAATCCGCGCGGCAGGTATTCTGTCATCGCTCGACAGCTTCCTCGCAAAGCTGGCATTCGGTCTTAACGTAACCGTTATGCTCGGCCTTATGGAAATCGGAGGCTATGACGCTAATTCCGATATTCAAACCGAAGCCGAAAAGTTCTTTATTCAGCTTGGATTTGTCGGCGTGCCGATTCTCTGCGTAATTATCACAATTATCCTTCTGCTGTTCTTTAAGTTTGACAAACAGCTTCCTAAAATGAAGGCTGAACGTGAAGAAAAGCTGGCAGCCAAAGCAAATTAAACAGATTATTATAACCTGCCTTCCGAAAAAGAGGGCAGGTTTTTTCTTGCAAAATAATAAAATATGTGGTAATATTGCTGTAATGAAAATAATAACAGGGAGGACGATTGTATAATGAAAAACGAAAAACAATCGGCATTGCGCCGCTGTACGGACAAGCTGTTCGGCGGCATTGATATGAAGTGGTGGAAGGTAATTGTCCTCGCCGTCGCTTCGGCTGTAATAACGTTCATTTTTTTAGTTGTACCGATTTTTGAAAATACCTCGTTCTACAGAATGGGAGTGACCTTTGAGGCGTGGATTCTGCTTGCGGTTTTCATAATGGCAAACTGCAAAAAGCCGCTTGAATCAGCGCTGAAAACCTTTGTGTTTTTCCTGATAAGCCAGCCGCTTATCTACCTTTTTCAAGTCCCGTTTTCTGATATGGGCTGGGGCTTGTTTATGTATTACAGATATTGGTTTTACTGGACTCTGCTCACGTTCCCAATGGCGTTTGCCGGCTGGTATATCCGAAAGAAAAACTGGCTGAGCCTGCTGATTTTATCGCCTGCGCTCATCTTTCTGACCTTTACTTACGTAAACTCGTTTATGTTTACGTTCAAGCATTTTCCGTACCAGCTTGTAACCGGACTTTTCTGCCTTGGACAGGTGCTTTTGTATCTGTACGTTTTCACCCCGAAGCTTTGGATGAGGCTGACAGGCTTTTTGGTACCCCTCGCGGCTGTTCTGATAATCGCGCTTGTTACACCGGAGGTTGAAACTAACGTGACTACCTTCCTTCCGGACGATCAGGTTCTCACCGAAGCCGCTGTAGTTACCAATGAGGACGCTGATATAGCTAAGGTTAGCGTTAACTCAACGGGAGAGAACAGCACGATCCTTATTCAGGCACATAAATACGGCACAACAGACTTTACCGTCAAGGACGGCGCAAAGGAGTACAAATACACCCTCGAGGTTTACGAGGATAACGAAGGGCACACCCAGACAAAAATAACCACGCAAAATTAAATATATTAAAGTAAAAAGCACCGCGAAAACGGTGCTTTTAATTTTCTGTTAATGCTTTACGAGTCGTAAAAATGCTTTCCGTCGTCCGTTACAAGTCTCTCGGCCTTGGGATACTCAAAGATTATCGGATTGTCGGCGTTGTTTTCAAGATACTCCGCAAACTCCGCCGCGTACCACTTTGCCATATCCAAGTTGTGCATAAGGTAATTTCCGCAGTTAACCGCGGTCGCGCCGGGAACTTCGTCAGAATTATCAACTGACTTGAACGAGCTTAAGATTAAATCGTATATCTCGCGCGATGAGCGGTTACCTTTTAATATAAGATAAAAACCGGTAAGACAGCCCATTGGTCCCCAGTAGATAATTTCGTCCTTCCAGTCGGGATTGTTGCGCAGAAAGGTCGCGATAATGTGCTCGAGCGAGTGCATAGCCGCAATGTCAATCACAGGCTCTCTGTTCGGCTTTTTCAGTCTGATATCATAGGTCGTAACGGTTTTATCTCCTAAAACGTCAACACGGCTGGTGAAAATTCCGGGGACAATTTTTGTGTGATCCACGGAAAAGCTCTGTATTAATTCCATCTTCAAATCTCCTTTTAAGTAAAGAAATATTATTTACAAATTAAGTTTAACATAAACCTGCAAAAGTATCAAGACAGAATTTATTGTGAAATATACAAATTTAATGAAAATTTCTATAGACTAATTTAATTTTTTATGCTATTCTAAGTGCAGGGATATTTTAATTAGGTATGTGAGGTGTAATTATGAAGGAAAAAGTATCCGGTCTGGTAAACCGCGGCATAGGCGCGTTTGGAATTTTAATGAAATGCAAACTGGTCAGCATAATAATCTTTTTATTTACGGGCACGCTCCATATTATCGACCCGCGCGGCGGCTTGCGCGGAACAGTTACAATGCTCTCGTTGTTTATAGCCCTTTACGCGCTGCTTTCGATTGTATTTATTCTGACGGGCAGCAATGACAAGGTCGGAGAAGGCAAAAAATTCGCGAGCGATATGGTAAGGGACACCTTTAAGGGCGACGGCAACCCCATGGTGAAAATAAACGAGGTGCTGTCGGAAAACGAAAAATTCGAGAAAAAGATGTCAAAATCAGCGACAAAAGTCAAGTGGGATCAGCGTATTCAAAAGCTGAATGAAAGACGCAATAAACAGACACAGGCAAGCAAGTTTGTAATGATTGTCTTTTACATTATTCTTTTAGCTGCCACGGTTGTGGTGTTCCTCTGGCCCGATGATGCCATAAGCATGGTTCACATAATTTTCGGCGCGTTGTTAATTTTTGACGGTGCAAGCGGCGTGTGGGGTATAATCGTCGCAAAAAGAAGCGGAATCCCAATGAAGGGTCAATGGTTATCCTTTTTCCTGAATTTGCTTTCCGTGGCAATCGGCGTTGTGTTTATACTTTTGTCGAACGACTCGGCGGATTTTACAATGATGCTCTGCGGCATTGTGCTGGTTGTCAAGGCACTTTCGGATTTGATTATTATGATTCGCAACCACGAGCTTATTTCGACTGTCAAGAACACCGTTAACGAGATTAAACATCAAAAGCCGGAAGAAGCGGAAATGCCGGAAGAAACAGAAAAACCGGAAGATGCGGAAAAAACCGAAGAAACAGAAAAAACCGAAGAAGTGAAAAAAACAGAAGAATAAATTATAAATAATTTTACAGAGAGAGGAATGTGTTTAATATGAAAAAAATTGCAGCAGTTCTTTTATCGGCGGCTATGATAGTGCCTTTTGCGGCATGCTCAGCCCAACAGCAACCCGAAAGCAAAAAGGAAGCCGAGAGCAGCAAAGCGGTTGAAACCGCCAAGGAAGCCGAAAATAACCGCGAGACCATTTATCAGGTTGCCTTGCTCCAGTCGCTTACTCAGGGCTATTACGACGGCATTATTAAGGTAAGCGAGCTTAAACAGCACGGCGACACGGGTATAGGCACCTTTGAGGGAGTTAACGGCGAGATGATTGTGCTTGACGGCACGGTGTATCAGGCTCTCGGCGACGGAACCGTTAAAGAAGCCGATGATAACGAAACCGTTCCGTTTTCTAACGTGACCTACTTTGACAAAGACCTTTCCGCGACTCTTTCTCAGACAAACGACATCAACGCCTTGAAGGAGTCGCTGACAAAGACCGTAAACGAAAACGGCAAGAACCTGTTTTATTTTGTAAAAATCAACGGCACGTTCAAAAAGATGAACGTGCGCAGCGAGCTCAAGCAGGAAAAGCCCTACAAGAGCCTTGACAAGGCACTTGCCACCGACCAAAGGGAGTTTAATTACGATAATGTCAAGGGAACGGTTGTGGCACTCTACTGCCCCGATTACATGGGCGGACTGAACACCCCGGGCTGGCACTTCCACTTTATCTCGGACGACAAAACAAAGGGCGGTCATATTTTGGATTTAGCCTTTGATTCAGCTCAGGCGGAGTTCGACGCAACTCAGGACTTCGATATGTACCTGTCGGATAACTCGGAGTTCCAGAAAATGGAGCTGTCAAAGGATGTAAGCGACGCCATTAAAAAGGTAGAGACAAACGAGGAATAATTTCAGGGGGAAAACAAAAATGAAATCAAGTAAAATTTACCAGGTTTCAACATTACAGGCGTTAGCGCTTGGCTATACAAGACCTGTTGTCAAGGTTCACGAGCTGCTCGAGCACGGCGATACCGGACTGGGAACCTTTGAACACGTTGACGGCGAAATGATAGTTTTAGACGGCGTGTGTTATCAGGCTAAGCAGGACGGCAGCATTGTCCGCACGGCAGACGACGCAGGCGTACCCTTTGCCGTATCGGGCTTTGTTAAGGACGGCAGACGTTTTGAAATGAGCGAGATGAAGGATATCGATGCCATTAAAATGGAGCTGACCATAAAAATCGAGGAAGATTTCGGCTTGAACAGCATCCACATCGCGCGCATTGACGGAATGTTTGATGTAATCCACGCGCGCGCCGGCGCGCCTTACCGCTCGCAGCACGTTTCTTTGAAGGATATCCTCTCAAAAACACAGAAGGACTTTAGCTTTGAAAATATACGCGGAACACTTGTTTGCGTGTATTATCCCGACTATATGGACGGCATAAACGCCGCGGGCTGGCATATGCACTTTTTGTCAGAGGACAGAACGCTCGGCGGTCATGTTTTCAAGGCGACGCTGAGCTCGGGTGAATGTACTGTGCAGAAAATGGACAGAATAGAAATACAGCTGCCCAGAGAAGCCGCGTTCGACACTTACTCGCTCAAAGAAGCCTCGCAGGATGAAATTGAGGAAGTTGAGCAGGGCAACGGCTGATTAATTGAATAAAAATTCAGGGGGATTTTTATGAAAACGCTTTGCTTATACTACACAAGAACCAACAAGACTAAAGAGGTTATGGAGAATATCGCCCGTATCACAGGCGCCGACCTTGCGGAGTACACCGACGGCAAGGGGAGAGGCGGTGTTTTCGGGTATATCGGAGCTTGCTTTGTATCCGTAGACCGCACCATCCCCAAACTAACAGTAAAGGGTAATGTCGACTTAAAATCTTACGACCGTGTGATTATCGGTATGCCCGTATGGGTCGAAGGCCCTTGCGCGATTGGCAGAGCCTTTATCAAAAAGTACCGCGATAAGCTGCCTTCGGACGTTTACTATGTGGTTACTCATATGGGCGAAAATGATTATATGAAAAAGATAAAAGCCATGGACAGCTTGCTGGGCAGGCAGTCGGCAGGGCAGTTTTCTGTAAGAACGAAAGACAACGATTATGTAAAAGAAAGCGCGGATTTAGCAAAAACGCTTGTTTGAATTTATATAGAGTTTTTCAAAAAATTACGGAGGATTACCATGATGAGAATACTTGCGTACGGCGATTCCAACACATGGGGCTTTGACCCGGTAACATGGGGTTCTGCCACAATGGAATTATTGCGTTATTCCAAAGAAATACGCTGGACAGGATTGCTGCAAAAAGCTCTCGGAAAAGATGTGTTGATACTTGAAGAAGGCTTGTGCGGAAGAACAACGGCTTTTGATGATGAAGAATGTGACGGAAGAAACGGCCTTGCGACATTACCGGAAATACTAAAAGCAAATCAACCGATTGATGCGGCAATTATTATGCTTGGCACTAACGACTGTAAAATTGCTTTTAACGCCTCGTCAAATGAGATTACATCAGGTCTGGAAATGTGCCTTAAAAAGCTCCTTGATGTTACAAAACCTCAAAATATATTGATAATATCTCCGCTTTATCTTGAAACAGCGGCTTTTGATTTTGGCTTTAACGACCGTTCAATATCGGTGAGTATGGAGTTGAAGCAGGCTTACAAGGAGTTGGCGGATAAATACGGTACTGCCTTTCTCGCTGCGTCTGATGTCGCTAAAGCAAGCAGCTTAGACGGACAGCATTTGACAGAGGAAGGTCACCGCGCGTTATGCGAAGCTGTGTTGAAACACCTTGCCGCGATGAATGTCGGAACAGATAACGAACCAAAGGAGCAAATCGGCATTGCTTTTGAGCAGGGCAATAACCGCAGTGCCGCCTATATTGACGGCAAACAGATAGGGGAGTGTGAAATCACCGTTTCGGGAAACATCTGGACAATAACTCACACCGGTGTTCGCCCAGAATACGGCGGAAGGGGTATCGCAAAAAAACTCGTGCTGAGCGTCATAGAAGCCGCCCGCGAAAATAACGCTAAAATTGTACCCCTTTGCTCATATGCCGATAAGCTTATGTCAGGTAAAGAGGAATTTAGGGACGTACTTAAAACACTGTAATTCTAAGAAAAACGGCATAGATATGCCGATTTAAAGCCGAAAAAGAGCGTCAGTAACTGCGAAAAATCAGTTATTGATGCTCTTTTGATGATGTTGGTTTATTTCAAATAAAACTATAATTCCCATATCGCGGCAGGTGACATCCGGACCGTTTTCGTCGCACACCTTGCAGAACGCTCTTACGATGTCATCGTCCTCAAACGACTGCACGACCGATACGGTGAGAGCGTCGCCTACAGAGTTCACGCCGAATACGATAGGCGCGGTGATTGCGAATCTACTTCGCTTTTGCAAAACGCTTCCGGCTTGCCCATAGCTTTGCAATCAAACTCGACAGCACGATTAAAACTGCTCCAATCAGATAAATGACCGGCCAAGGGAAGCTGACTTCAAACAAATAGCAGACAACGCAATCCAAAAATCCGAGAATGCACCAGTGGATAAAGTAGATTGATGTAATGTTGCGGCTCATATCTA
>CAMNHG010000008.1 GCA_946539105.1 uncultured Clostridia bacterium
GTCGCCCACGTCCGTTCAGCACCCAAACGCCGGCGTATGATACCGCAAAAAATAATTAACAATTAACAATTAACGATTAACAGTTATTTGTTACTGTTTTGTTTGTTCGCTCGGTAAAGTTTCACTCTTTACCAAAAGTTTTTATTCTTTAGGACTTGTGCTTTTAACAATGCTTATTAATATTTTTATAATCGGCGATAAATCCGAGTAAATTGAATCATACTCTTTTTTAGTTAAGTATTCTGATTTATATAACAAGGTTAACCAATACTCTGTTTCTGCCGCCTCTTTTAACGCAATACTCATTTTAGCTCTGAAATCTGCTCTGCTGATTGCGTATTCAGCTTCTGTTACATTAGCACCTATACTTGTACCTGAACGTAAAAGTTGATTTGAGAGTACAAACTCTTTTTTCTCTTTTGTCAGAAACTTAAACAACTTAACAACTCTTAATGCAAAATTATCAGCTTTAGGTTTTATAACACTTTCACTTATTCCCACTTTTGTTTCCTCAAAGTTTTTTAAATCGGAGCGAAGCGACCCTTCACTGTTAATTGTAAATTATTAATTGTTAATTGTTTTCTTCTTCCGCGTTGATATTAAATATCATATTCGCCCTCATATGTCCGCCGCGGATTGGGTCGAGACATTCGGGATCGTTGCCCTCGCACCAGATTACTACGGTGTACTTGTCAACTGCTCCTGCCGCGAGAGGCGCGGATTCGATATTGAGAATTTGAGTTTCGTCTACCCATTTTGTGGCGTCGGTCTCGGGTTGTTCACGGTTATTGAACTGACCTTTTGCGAAGGTCTGCTCCTGACCGTTTTTGTAAACCATTACTCTAACCGCTTCGTCAACCGACTTTGAGGTTCCGGTTACGTTCATTACGGTTTGATAGTCAAGATCCGCGTCGCCGGTGTTCTTTAAGTAGAATGTATAGGCGAGATAGTTTTCGCCGTTATGCTGTCCGTCCTTTTCGGTGTCAAGGTTTTGAGGCAGCCATGTCTTTGTAATGTTGGTTACCTCTTTTACAACTCCGCCGTCGAGCTTCATTGTTACGCCGTCGTCAAACGCCGAATTTTCACAAAGCATAATGGTTTTGCCGTCGCGTAAATCTCCTACCGAGATTACCAAGTCTCCCCACTGGGTAAGGAGCATTGAGATTATGTACATTATCAGCAGAATCGCGAGCAAGCCGATTAAAATTCCTGCGTAGAGCTTTCTGCGCTTTTTGGCTTTTTCGACCGCTACGGCAGCTTCGTTGGCGTGGAAATGGTCATATACGGAAGTGCCGCTGTCCTTTGCCGCCTGTTCTTCGTGCTTTTGACCGAGAGCCGCGACTTCGTGCGGATTGGTCTCGGGCGGAATATTCTTTTTTCGAGCCATGTGTATCATCCCCTTCGGGGAGTTGAAAGTTGAAAGTTGAAAGTTGAAAGTTTAGGGCGGGCTCTGCCCGCGCCCGATTTGTATTGGTGCGGTGAACTGCCTTTGCTTTTCGAACTCAACTTTCGAATCAACTCTTTGACTTTATGATTCGTTATTTTTTGTGTTTTTTATTATTGCAATTAATATTCGCCGTATTTCATTTGCGTCATTATATAATGACCAAAATTCTTTCTCATTAATATACTCTCCGTGCCAAAGCAGCCTTAACCAGTAAACCGTCTCCGACGTTTCTTTAAGAGCTATTCGTAGTTTATGCCGAAAGTCCGCCCGGCTTTCTCCGTCTTCCGCTTCTATTACATTCGCGCCTATGCTGGTACCCGAGCGGAAGATTTGTTTCGACAAAATAAATTCCTTTTTTTCCTTAGTCAAATAATGGTTTAAGTCAACAATTCTGACTGAAAAGGCAAATGTCTTTTTCTCAATAATACTGTCGCCTGAAAATACAACTTGCTCATCCATATTTTAGGTTTTCTAATAAGTTATTATAAATTCGGAGCGAAGCGACCCGAAATTTTCAACTTTCAACTTTCAACTTTCAACTTATCTCGGAGTGTTTGATCCGTTGCGGATACCTACAAATGAAAGTTTAATCTGGAGATTTGCGCGTTGAATGTCGTTATCGCACTCGGGATCTTCGCCCTCAAGCCATACTCTCAATGTTACTTTTTTCGGGGTGAGCTTTTGGAGTGTGAAAAGGTTGTTGTCGTCGTTATAGTTCATTGTGCCGGACGGTAAATCGAAGGTCGAAAGCGAGGTTGACTGACCTGATTTATTCGGCTCATAGGTTTTTACTGAGTTGCCCTCGCCCTCAAAGTCGATTCTGCAGGCGCGCGTTACGTCGCTCTGCGGCGCGGGTGACGATGTGCTTACCTCTGTTCCGCCTGACTGACCGGTCTGTCTGCCGTTTTCGTCAGCCGCCTCGGTCGTGAGGTGAACGTGCATATCGCGCGTCGCGATAAAGTAGCACTCAAACTCAAAATACGACTCGTCGCCGTTAGGCTCAACCCTTGTTCCGTCCTGATATGTAAAGGTTCTTCCGTCGGTGGAGGTTACGGGATCGAGGATGATTTGATCCATTGTCTTATTGTACTTACCGCGGAGGTACGAGTTAATCATATCGTTGGTGATTACGTGGGTGTACTGGTCGATATTCGCGCCGTGGTTTTCCATTGAAACCCTTAAGTCGTCGCCTGTGCTGACCTGGAGCTCAAAGAGCTGTACGCCTGCGAAGGTATTGACTGTGAACCAAGCAAAGGTCGCGGAGGTAAGACCGAGGATAGACAAAATGCTGATAAAAATAATCAGGCTTTTGCGCTTTCTCAGTTTTTTTCGGTTTTTTTCAAAATATGTTTTAACTGACATATTTTTAACCTCCTCGCAACTCAAAAATTGGTACAATGCCACCACTACACATTAATTTACTATTCTATTTTACAATAATTTATGCGTTTGTGTCAAGATAATTTGTGCAATATTTTTCTGCGATTGGTTATTTTGTGCATTTTTCAAGGTGATTTGCCATTGTGCACAAAAAGAACTTAAACTTTTTAGTTACTTAAACGAATTATTAATCAACATTTTTCAACAAATTGCGTGTTTTCTTTGGGATGTTTCGTCATTTTTTATTTATATCCATCTTGTCACGGTATCAAAGGCGATACACGGGATAAGTTTGCCGCTTGACTTGACGATTTTGCGCATATATAATATGTATATTAGATTATTACGCAATGTTATAACTGTTATTCAGGCTCCCTTTTCTAAGGGAGCTGTCACGAAGTGACTGAGGGTTTCTATCAGGAACCCCCTGCGCTTCGCGCTTCCCCCTTAGGAAAGGGGGACTTTAGCAATTTATATAACCCTAATTTGCTTCCCATTGTAGAAAAGGTGGGAGTTTAGCGGTATATATAAAACGAAACCGCTGCCTTTAAATAGGAGCTTTGAATGCTCTTGGTGAAAAAGACAACATTAAATCATTACGGAGGTATGCTATGAAAAAAATCATCTCCATAATCATCGTCTCGGCGGTGCTGATTTGCTGTGCTTCGGCAGGCTTCGGCGCGTCGGCGGTTGTTACCGTCAGCGACGGTACATATGAGTATATGTATAACAGCGAAAGCGACAGCTGGATTTTGTATTCCTACCTCGGAGAGGGCGGAGATTTGACCCTGCCCGCGAGCTATAACGGAACTAAGGTTACAGGAATTTATCAGGAATGTTTTATTAACAGCGCGGTTACTTCCGTGACAATTCCGGACGGATACACGAGCATCGGCAACTACGCCTTTTACGGCTGTGAAAATTTGACTGCGGTGAACTTCCCCTCTGCTATCGGCGAGATTGGCATGGGCGCGTTTGCCGGTTCGGGAATTACGGGCGCGGATTTGAGCAGAACCACCATTTCCTATGTAAGCGCGTACTGCTTTAAGAACTGCAAACAGCTTACAAGCGTGAGCCTGCCGGAAACCGTAGGGTTTATCGCGATTGAAGCGTTTTGCGGAACAGGACTTACGGAAATTGACATTCCGCAGAGCGTCAGCGAAATCGGCGACGGAGCGTTTTATGAGACCGGCGTGCTGGAAAGAGTCACACTGCACAAGGGTATTAAGAAAATCGGCACGAGCTCATTTGAAAACTCGGGACTTAAGGAGATCAACCTGCCTGACGGACTTGAAAAAATAGGCGACTCGGCATTCAGGAGTGATTACGGCCTGAGCTATCTTATGATTCCGAGCTCGGTTAACTACATCGGTGCTTACGCGCTGTACCCGATGTCGGTCAGGGGCACGATTCACGTTGACTGCTTTGAGGGCTCGCTTGCGGACACATACTGCTACGAGAACTTTGTGCGCGACTACAGCACCGCAAAGGAAATTTACGGCGACGTTGACGAGGACGGCTTTGTTAGTATTTACGACGTTACGATGCTACAGCAGTATTTGGCGGAGCTTGTCGAGCTTGACGCGGAAAATCCGCTGACGATGAAGCTGCTTGACGTTAACGCCGACGGCGTACTTGACGCCGACGACGCGCTTGTTATTCAAAAGTACGTCGCGCAGATGTATGATGAATTGCCGATAAATTAAATAAGCAAAAACGGGCTGACGGAAAGTCAGCCCGTTGTGTTTATATGAGTTTTTCAAGGTCGGGGAAAACGCTGAGTGTGCGTTTTAAAATCCCCTGCATATAGGCTATGGCTATGCCGTAGTTTGTGAACGGCACGCCGCTGTCCCCGGCAAATTTACGGCGGTACTGAACCTCTTTTTCGTTGAGCATACAGCCGCCGCAGTGAATTATCAGCTTGTAGGGCGATAAATCCTCGGGGAAGCCCTTGCCCGACGCGGTTTCTATTATAATGTCCTTTTGCGTGCGCTGTTTGAGCCAGCGAGGAATTTTGACCGTGCCGATGTCGTCGCACTGGCGGTGGTGGGTACAGCCCTCGGCGATTAATACCTTGTCGCCGTCTTGCAAGCGGTCAATCGCCGCCGCGCCCTTTACCGCGGTCTCGAGAAAGCCCTTGTACCGCGCCATTAAGATTGAAAACGAGGTCAGGCGGATTTCGTCCGGCACGATGTCCTTTACCTTATGGAACACCTGGCTGTCGGTTATCACGAGCGACGGCTTTGTGCCGAGGCTTTTAAGCGTTGCTTCGAGCTCGGTATCGCGCACCATTAAGGCTGTCGCGCCTGCGTCGAGCAGGTCGCGGATTGTCTGCTGCTGCGGCAGGATAAGCCTGCCCTTTGGGGCGGCGGTGTCGATTGGGATTACCAAAACCGTGAGGTCGCCTTCATTAACCAAGTCCGAGCAAATCACGCGCGTGTTTTCTGTTTTTCCGAGGCGCGCGATTGTCTCTTTTAAAAGGTTTATATTTGTATTTTCCACCGCGCTGACGGAGATTCCGTCGGCGTAGCTTTTTTCCGTCAAATCGCACTTGTTGTAGGCAATGACAAAGGGAATTTGCTTTGACTTAAACAGGCTTATCAGTTCGTCGTCCGCGGCGGTTTTGCCGACTGTGCCGTCGACTATCAAAACCGCGACGTCAACGCGGTTAAGCACCTGTTTTGTTCGCTTAACGCGCTGTTCGCCGAGCACGCCTTCGTCGTCAAAGCCGGGGGTGTCGATTATCACAACAGGGCCCATCGGAAGGAGCTCCATTGTCTTTGTCACGGGGTCGGTGGTTGTGCCCTTTACGTCGGACACAACCGAGATTTGCTGGTTTGTTACGGCGTTTACAACGCTCGATTTGCCGGCGTTGCGCCTGCCGAAAAAGCCGATGTGTATCCGCTCGGATACCGGCGTTGAGTTAAGGCTCATATTAAACTCCACAAATATACATATATATCAGAAACGGAAGTCGCGCTTGCCGTCCTTTTTAATCTCCTCAATATATTCCCTCGCGATGTTGCGAACCTTCTCCTTGGGAATGTTGAGGAGCTCTTTTTCTATGATTTTTTCGCCGATTTCGCGCGTTTCGGGGCTTGCGTAGTCCATGAGGTACTCCTCGAGAGTCATAAGCGCGTTGGGATGACAGCAGTTCTGGATTTGTCCGCTCTTGCACAGCGCCATAAAGCGGTCGCCTGTTCTGCCCTCGCGGTAGCAGGCGGTGCAGAACGACGGAATGTAACCGAGCTCCATGAGCCACCTTACTACCTCGTCAAGAGAACGGCGGTCGGAAACGTCGAACTGCGCGGAATTTTCATCCTCGTCCTCCTCCTCGACATAGCCGCCTACGCTGGTGCGCGAGCCGCCGCTGATTTGCGAAATTCCGAGGCGGAGAGCCTTTTCGCGTACGCTCTTGGACTCTCTGGTGGAGATAATCATACCCGTGTACGGCACGGCGATGCGGATAATCGCGATGATTTTCGCGAAGGTTTCGTCGTCAATTCCGTTGTCAAACTCGTCGGGGTCAATGTCGTCAGCCGCCTTGATTCTCGGCACGCTGATTGTGTGAGGACCTACGCCGTGAACAGCCTCAAGGTGCTCTGCGTGCATGAGAAGTCCCGCGAGCTCGTAGCGGTAAAGCTCAAGTCCGAAGAGTACGCCCAAGCCTACGTCGTCAATGCCGCCCTCCATAGCGCGATCCATCGCCTCGGTGTGGTAATCGTAGTTGTGCTTCGGGCCTGTGGGATGAAGCTCCTCGTAGCTCTTTTTATTGTATGTCTCCTGGAAAAGAATGTATGTGCCGATTCCGGCGTCGTGGAGCTTTTTGTAGTTCTCGACGGTGGTGGCGGCGATGTTTACGTTAACGCGGCGGATCGCGCCGTTTTTATGCTTGATTGAGTAGATGGTGTCAATGCACTCAAGGATGTACTCAATCGGGTTGTTGACCGGATCCTCGCCTGCCTCAATCGCAAGGCGCTTGTGTCCCATATCCTGAAGCGCGATAACCTCAGCCTTAACCTCCTCCTGAGTCAGCTTTTTGCGGCAGATGTGCTTGTTCTTTAGATGATAAGGGCAGTAAACGCAGCCGTTTACACAGTAGTTTGAGAGGTAGAGAGGCGCGAACATTACAATACGGTCGCCGTAAAAGTCCTTTTTAATCTGCTCGGCAAGGGCGTAAATTTCCTTGATTTTTTCCTCGTTTTCGCAGGCGAGCAGCACGCTTGCCTCGCGGTGGGTGATGCCCTTTCTGAGCTTTGCTTTTTCGATAATTTCATCGACAAGGGCGAGGTTGTCCTTGTTTTCGTCGGCGTACTTTAATGTGTCGAGGATTTCGCCGTCGTTAATAAATTCCTCTGCCTTTAGTGATTTTGGATTGTAGATTGCCATTTTTATTCTCCTTATATGCTTGATTATTTGTAGTCGCCGCGGTCGGTGACGATGTTATAGCCGATTGATTTCATTCTCCGTGACAGACAGCGTATACACTCCGCCGCCTCGTCTCCGGTGCAGATTTTGTTGTCGTAGAGCGAGTAGTCCGCCCTGTGCTCAGAGGGCGAAAGGTTCGGCATTACGACATTCGCGCCGTGCAAGATTCCCAGCTCTCTGCCGCCCCCGGCGATTGTGCCGAGGGCGGTTGTCGCCGGTAGCAGAATTTTCGGGTTCATAAGCCGTATGAGCGAGAGCAGTGTGAGTGTTAAGCGCAGGCTGCCCTGAGGTTTGTCGGCAAACTGTGTGTCGTGGTGCGGAACGAACGGCCCTATTCCGCACATCTGCGGTTTAAGCTCGCCTATAAACAGCAGGTCGTTTGCCAAATCCTCATACGTCTGGAACGGTGAGCCAACCATAAAACCCGCGCCTGTCTGAAAGCCGATTTTCTTTAGCTCGTATAAAGATTTTATGCGGTTTTCGTAGCTCATTTCGGGCGGATGGAGCTTTTTGTAATGCTCGGGATTTGCGGTTTCGTGCCGCAAAAGGTACCTGTCCGCGCCTGCTTCAAAGAGTTTTTTAAAGCTCTCTTTTCCGCGTTCGCCCAGCGAGAGCGTTACTGCGCAGTCGGGATAATTTTTCTTAATCTCACGGACGATTTTACACATCCGCTCGTCGGTGTAGTACGGGTCTTCACCGCCCTGCAAAACAAAGGTTCTGAACCCGAGGGCGTAGCCTGTTTTGCAGCAGTCCAAAATTTGTTCCTCGCTTAGGCGATAACGAACGGCGTTTTTGTTTGAGCGGCGGATTCCACAGTAATAACAGTCGTTTTTGCAGTAGCTGGAAAGCTCGATTAATCCGCGGATATAAATGCTTTTTCCGAAGGCTTTAATTGCGGTTTGCTGTGCCTTTTTGCGCAAAACTTCAAGCTCTGTATCGCTTATATTTTCAAGCAAAAACGCGAGCTCCTCTTTGGAGGCGGTTTGCTGCTTTTCGATTTTTTCTATAATGCCTGTTACTTCCATATTACACTTTTGAATACGCCGTTTTGGCGGTTGCGCCCTCAAGCCTGCCGAGCTTGCCCGAGACGTTGTTTATAATGTTTACCGGGGCGTCGATTACAACGCTGATGATGTTGATATTCTTCTCTCTGTAGGGTATTCCCATTCTTCCGATGATGTATTCGGAAGCGGAGTGAAGAATCTCGTTAATTTCGTTTACGCACTGAGGCTGTTCAACGATTACGCTGATTACCGCAACGCGGTTTTCGGTTGTATTTTCCATATTTATCTTTCCTATTTAAAAAGTAAAAGCGGCGTCATGACGACGCCGCAAAATAAACATAGCTTAGGTGTTAACCTTATTAATGTCATCTTCGGAGTCAAGTCAAATGAGTTTTCTCGTCAGGAACAGAATATTTAATTAGAACGAGCCGCTGCTGCCGTGAGAGGAGCTTCCGCCCGAGGATGAACTGCCGGATGAAGATTGGATGGTAGTATAGGTGGTGTGCTTGCTGACAAACACATCCTGACTGTCAAGCAAAGTCATCTGACTGTTTTTGTTAAGGTCGTATGTGCCGCCCTTGCCGTTGTACTTATATCTGCCTACATTGACAAGAACAAAGATAATCGCGATTACAACACCCGCGATTCCGCCGATCCAGCCGAACTTTTTGAGCGACTGAAGGATTTTCGGCTCGTTGCTCTTTTCGGCGGGAGTTTGCACAACATTGTTATATGTTCCGTTGCCCGAAACGCCGGCGGTTACATACTCCTTAACCTTGGCGATGTATAGCGTTGCCGCCTTATAGTTGTCGCCTGAGCTGAGGGCAGGCTTAAGTGACGATTTAATCTCGTCCATACGGGCGTCGTCAAAGTACTTTTCCGCGTTGCCGTAGGTGAGGATAATCCTGTTGTTTGACTTGGTGTCAAACACAAGCATTACGCCGTCGGGCTGATATTTGGAGTCGGAATCGTGATACTTATTATAATAGGTATCCATATCCGATGAATCAACGTTCTTGTCGTCGGTGTGGACAACCACCTGAAAGCCTGCCTGCTTGCCTGCGGCTTCAGCCGAGGTGCAGAGCTCTGAGAACTGTTCGGATGTAAAAATATTTGAGTCGTCGGTGACGGCGTAATTTACCGAGTAGCTGTTCTGAGCGAATACCGGCATAACCGATATTGTCACAATCAATACAACGCAGATAAACGCCGAAAACCGTTTGGAAAGCTGTTTAATCATAAGAACAACATACCTCCCAACGTAGCTAATGCAAAGATTACCACAGCGATAACCGCCGCGATACCGATTACCTTGCCGAGCGCGATAGGCAGCTTGCCGTAGGTTTTGCCTGTCTGGCCGTTGATGGCAAAGGGCAGGAGCTCTCCGTTAAACTTGTAGGTGACAATCCATACGGGCAAAAGGGTGTAACGCCAATCCTGCTTAAAGGTCTCGTCGTTATAATCTTCTATCGAAATGCCGGAATAGCTGTTCATTGTGTTTTTTAGCAGGGTTGTCGCGTACTCGTCCATTCGCCGGGCGATTACATCAGTCAAATCCTGCTTTTCGATATCCCTTTTCTCCGCCTGAAAGCCCGAAAGATAACTCATTGCGAACGGTCTTTGCTTGCTTAAATCAAAGGGGTGAACACATGAGAGCATTTCCTGCTTTGTCTTTTGCGAAACCTTGATATCCGCCTTAACGCTGTTTTCCTCGGTAATTTTGAGTGCGTTTTCCGCGACGTTCTGAATTAAAATATCGCCGGTTCTGTAAAGGCGGTAGGTGCTGGTCTCGGTATATCTGCGGTTGCCTGACGTCCATGTTCTCTCGGTCTGTCCGGTTGCGGTTACGCTTGAGCGCATTTGCTCGTCAACGTACCAGTAGGGGAAGTAAACGCCCTGCATTTTTTCAAACTGCTTTGACGACGTAAAGCCCTTTGGCAAAAACCACTTCTTTTTACACATATTCAAAAATACGTCGGTTGCCTTCTTTTTATCGATTGCAAAGGGAATTACGGTGTCGGGCTTAAACTCGCCCGAAAGTCTGCCGCCCAGAACGACCGGGTTTTGGCAATACACGCAATGGGTAGCCGCTGTTGAGGCTGTCGTGATAATCTCGGCTCCGCAGCTGGGGCAGGAGTAGGACACGGGGTAATCGTCGCCCTCAAAGCCCTGCTTTTCGGCCTCTGCCTTTTGCTTGGCGGCGTACTCGACGTCGCGCTCGTCCTTGGTGGTCTGCTGTTCACGCTCGGAATACCTCTGCTGAACCTCCTGTTCGGTAAAGTCAGAGAAGCAGTACTCGCAGCTGAACATCTGTTTTTCGGGATTAAACTGCAGCGGTCCGCCGCACTTTGGACATTTATAATTTAATGTAGCCATAATATTCTCCGTTGGAGAGCTAAATTACGGCTGCCGCCGTAGCTAAATTGCCGCGTTGCGACAGCTAAATTATTTCGCTTCGCTCAATAGCTAAATTATCTCGCTGCGCTCGATAGCTAAATTTTTCGGTAAACCGAAAAGCTTAGTTAAAGAATAGCTCGCGCAAGCGAATTTAGCTACGGCGTAAGCCGTAATTTAGCTTGCCGAAGGCAAATTTAGCTCGCCGGAAGGCGAATTTAGCTCATTAGCTCAATTACTCTGCTTTTGTTCCGCACTCGGGGCAGAATTTTGTTGTGGGTGAAAGCTCCGCGCCGCAGTTTGTGCAGAAACGCTTTTTGGGAGCCTCGGGTCTTGCCTTGCCGCACTCTGAGCAGAACTTGCCCCGGTTTGTCGCGCCGCATTCGCATGTCCAGCCGCCCTGTGCAGGTGCTGCCTGCTGAGGAGCCTGTTGCTGGGGCTGTTGAGGCTGTTGCTGCTGAGGCTGAGCATACTGCTGCTGGTTGCCGTACTGGGGATTTTGCATATAGTTGCCCATTACGCCTGCGCCCATGTTCTGAGCCATATTCATACCCATAAAGCCGATAGCCGCACCGCCGGGGTTGTTGCCCGCGCCGCTGATGCCTTCGCCGACGCTCTTTGCCATGTAAGCCTGCTGGTTTGCGGCGTCCTTGAGGTAGCTGACCTGAGAAGCCATCTTGCTGCGCTCGGTAACAATCTTCTGGCTTTCCTCGTCGTAAGCCGGGGGCTGCATACCTACCGAAGTAACCTGGAAGCCTCTGAGCTGGTTCCAGTCCTCGTCGAGGGCGTCAGCCATATACTTGCCCATTTCCTTTGTCTTTGAAGCGATGTGGCTTACGCGGAAGCCGTCTGCCGAATACTGGTTAAACGCAGTGCCGAGCTCTGACACGAACTCGTCGTTGAACTGCTGAATAGCAGGCATTGCGAAGGTGAATTTTTCGTTATTAGTGATAACCTCTCTGGGGATTACCTCCATATAAAACTTGAACGGGTCGGTAATTTTAATTGAGTATGTACCGTGCAGGCGCATAAACAGCTCTGACTCGTAGAAGTTATCAAAGTACTGAACGGGGTTCTGTGTGCCGAACTTGATTCCTCTGATTTCCTGCAGGTTGAGGAAGAAAACTCTCTGCGAGGTTGAGGAAATTCCGCCGTACTTGATACGGCCGAAGCTCTCCTTGATGGAGTCGCCGAACTGGCCGTTAAAGAGTGAGGGAAGCGCGCTGTTGTCAACCTTGTAGTAACCGGCAGTCGCGGTATAGTCAACAATTTTGCCGCCGTCAACCAAAATCATAAACTGGTTGTCGAGAACGTGGATAATTGAACCGTTTGAAACGAGGTTCTCGCCGCCCTTTTTGTTCTGGCTTCTGCCCTTTTGGTCAACCGCCTGACCGGGAACAATAACGTCGTTATTGCCCATCGGAGCGGATTCGATGACTTCAAGCCATGAATCGGCAAGTGCGCCTGTTACCGCGTTTATCGCAGCCTTAATAATACCCATAATAAAAACTCCTTTATTGGTTATTTGAGGGTTGTGCTTTCCCTCTATTATTTACAATATTATAATAATATATTGCAAGTAAAAATGCAATAACTTTTACCGAATTAGTAAGGTTTGCTTGTCACCTTTTCCTCTTTGACGTACTCAAAGCTCCACGAGCGGACGTTGATTTCCCTTATACCGGTTCCGCAGTACTCGCAGAACTTGTTGCCGAGGTTTGTTACCGGAGCACCGCAGTTGGGGCAGTTTATGCCGAGAGCGGTTGAGTTGTAGCTTGACATTTTGGCAACATCCTGGGCGTAAACGAGAGCAATATCGTAAACCGTCTGGCGTTTTTTCTCCTCGGAACCCGAGACGATTTTGCCCTGATCGTTCCGGGTAACGTCGTAGTGACCTACCGAGGAATTAAAAAGGATAGTGACGGTCTTGCCGTCCTTTTCGTATCTTGCGATTTCGGTCTGGTGAATTGTGACGTCGCTGATCTCGCGTGTCAGCTGATTCGCCTCAAGGTTTCTGACAATGCCCAGCGTGGTGTTCTTCATCGAATCCGAGCAGTCCGGGGTCAGCTTTGAAACGTCCCTTGCGGTGATCGCCGCGAAGTAACTTTTGAGCACGCCCTCTACCCTGCCTACGAACACCTCGTAGTCAAATTCGGGAAAGTCCTTTTGAATCATCGGCAGATATATATCTGTCATGCCGTGGATCGCCCGGGCGGATTCGGAGGATTTTTCAATCTCCTTTGCCGCCTTTATGATATCCTTTGTGCCGAAGGCTTCCTGTGAAAACCGGCGAACCTTGCCGCGGATATACAAAAATATTACGAGAATGACAACCGCCAAAACCGCGATAATCGCGAGCGGTACTATGAACGAATACATTGCGGACGACATATTACTCTCCCTGCTCCGGCGTGTTTACCGAGATTCCGAGAACCTCGAGGCTCTCCTTATCGACAGGCGACGGACAAGCCGACATAAGCTCGCTTGCGTTCTGAACCTTGGGGAAGGCGGTTACGTCGCGGAGGTTGTCAGCCTTACACAAAAGCATTGTGATTCGGTCAAGGCCGATTCCCATTCCGCCGTGCGGCGGAGCACCGTATTTGTAGGCTTCTACAAGGAAACCGAACTTTGCTTCGATCTCCTCGTCGGTGAGCTTGAGTGCGCGGAACATCTTTTGCTGAAGCTCGTAGTCGGTGATACGCATTGAGCCGCTCGAAAGCTCTACGCCGTTGAGCGTCAGGTCGAACGCCTTGGCGATAACCTTTGACGGGTCTGTGTCGAGGTACTGAATGCAGTCCTCCTTAGGCATTGTGAATGGGTGGTGCATTGCAATCCACTCGCCTGTTTCCTCGTCCTTTTCGAAGAACGGGAAGTCCACAATCCAGAGGAACTTAAACTCATCGGGAATAATATCGAGCCTTTTGGCAATTTTAAGTCTGAGCGCGCCTAGGGTTGACAGCACCGTACTGTTTTTGTCTGCGACAATCAATATTACATCGCCCTTTTCCGCGCCGAGACGTTCATATATCGCGCCAAGCTCGTCCTCTGTCATAAACTTCTTAAATGAGGCGTTCGGCTCGTCTACCCAGCGGACGTACGCAAGTCCCTTCGCACCGATTCCCCTGACGTACTCGGTGAGCTTGTCAATCTCTTTTCTGGTGTAGACCGAGGCGGCGTTTTTGGCGACAATCGCGCGTACCGAACCGCCGTTTTCAATCGCAGAGGTGAACACGCCGAAGCCGCAGTCCTTAACGATATCGGAAATATCCTGAATCTTCATATCAAAGCGGATATCGGGCTTGTCAGAGCCGTAGTTTTCAACCGCTTCCTTATATGTCATACGCTCAAAGGGAGTTTTTAAATCCTGACCTAAAACGTCCTTGAAAAGCCTTTTGAACAATCCCTCGTTAACCTCGAGAATATCCTCAACATCGACGAAAGAAAGCTCCATATCAATCTGGGTAAATTCGGGCTGGCGGTCGGCGCGCAAGTCCTCGTCGCGGAAGCAGCGCGCAAGCTGAATGTAGCGGTCAAAGCCCGAAACCATCAGCAGCTGCTTGTAAATCTGCGGCGACTGCGGAAGCGCGTAAAATTTGCCGTTGTGAATACGCGACGGCACAAGGTAATCGCGCGCGCCCTCGGGGGTGGACTTAATCATCATCGGGGTTTCAATCTCGACAAAGCCGTTTTCGGCAAAGTAGTCGCGAGCGGTTTTTGCGATTTTGCTGCGCGTAATAAGGTTGTTGAGCAGCGGTCTGCGGCGAAGGTCGAGGTAACGGTATTTAAGCCTTAATTCCTCGTTGGTATTTGTGTTGTCTACAATCTCAAACGGAGGCGTCTGCGCCTTTGAGAGCACGCGGAGATCATTTACCGCAATCTCAATTTCTCCGGTGGGAATTTCCGGATTTTTAGAGCTTCTCTCGCAGACCTTGCCCTTTGCGGCGAGCACAAACTCGCTGCGGCAGGCAAACGCCTTGTCAAAAATCTCCTTGTCTGTTTCGTCGTTAAACGCCAGCTGTACAATGCCTGTGCGGTCGCGCAGGTCAATAAAAATAAGCTGTCCCAAATCGCGGCAGCGTTGAACCCAGCCGCAAACGGTTACCTCTTTTCCTACGTCGGAAATCCTGAGGTCTCCGCAATAATTTGTACGCTTTAAGCCTGTCATATATTCTGCCATTTCCTGATTCCTCCAAAAACCTTAAATGCCGAACGAGCTGTTATCGGTGAGGTTGAGCACCGAGAATTTTTCGGCAAAGCTGTCGTCAAGCGCAAGCTCGGTCTGCTCGCCGGTCTCCATATTCTTTACCTTTGCTTTATTTTCATTAAGCTCATTGTCGCCCAAAACGAGCGAATATTTCGCGCCGATTTTGTCGGCGTACTTCATCTGAGCGCGCAAGCCTCTTCCTACAACGTCGGTCTCGGCAATCAGTCCGCACTCGCGAACGCGCCTTAACAGCTCAAACGCCTTTACCTTGGCGTCGTCGCCCATTGTGGCGATGTAAAGCGCGCATTTATCGTCGTCGGGAATCGCGATTCCCTGAGCGTCCATAACCATCAAAAGTCTTTCGAGTCCCATCGCGAAGCCCAAAGACGGCATATGCTTTCCGCCGAGCTCCTCGATCAGTCCGTCGTAACGTCCGCCGCCGCAGACCGTACCCTGAGCTCCGATGCAGTCGGTGACAAACTCAAACACGGTCTTGGTGTAGTAGTCGAGTCCGCGGACAATTTTGGGGTTAACGGTGTACTCAATGCCCGCGCTGTCGAGGTATCTTTTAACCTCGGAAAAGTGGTTTTCGCACTCCTCGCAAAGGTAGTCGGTAATCTTCGGCGCGTCCTTTGCCAGCTCCCTGTCCTGAGGGCTTTTGCAGTCGAGCAGACGCATGGGATTCTTTTCAAGGCGCGAAAGGCAGGTGTCGCACAGCCTGTCCTTAAACTGACCGAAGTACTCCCTTAACGCCTGATTGTACTTTGCCCTGCACTCCGGGCAACCGATTGAATTTAATTCAAGATGAATTTGGTCGAGTCCGAGCCGGTCGAGCACCGACTGAGCCGCGCATATTAACTCCGCGTCTGCCGCCGGAGATTTTGTACCGTACTCCTCAAGTCCGAACTGGTGGAACTCCCTGAGCCTTCCTGCCTGGGGCTTTTCGTAGCGGTAGCAGGATACAAAGTAGCTCGCCTTAATCGGCAGACCTTCGTTGTCGAGCGCGTGCTCAAGCACCGCCCTTGCCGCGCCTGCCGTACCCTCGGGACGGAGCGTTACGCTCTCGCCGCCCTTGGTGGTAAAGGTGTACATCTCCTTTTGAACAACGTCGGTTGTCTGTCCCACTCCGCGCGCGAACAGCTCGGTGTGCTCAAATACCGGCGTGCGGATTTCCTTAAAGCCGTAGGCGCGCGATTCCTCGCGCATAATTTTTTCTATAAACTGCCAACGGTAGCTTTGCTTCGGCAAAACGTCCTCTGTACCCTTGATTTTTTTCGTTATCAGTGCCATATATTCCTCCGGTTAATTTAAAATTACTCCATATATACACAATAATCGGGCAGCGTTACGCCACCCGATATTAAACAAAATTAAGCATAGCAAATAAGCCCTGTACACAAGGGATTATTTAAGAATATTTCTCCAGTCGAGATCGCCGCGCTCAAGACCGTGGATAAGAACCTCGGCGGTAGCGATATTTGTAGCCACGGGGATATTGTGCATATCGCAGAGTCTGAGCATATTCATATCGTTAGGCTCGTTGGGCTTGGGGTTGAGCGGATCTCTGAAAAAGAGGAGCATATCAATCTCGTTGCAGGAAATACGGGCCGCAATCTGCTGGCTGCCGCCCTGTGAGCCTGCAAGGAATTTTTGGATTGTCAGACCTGTCGCCTCAGACACCATCTTGCCGGTTGTGCCGGTAGCGCACAGGTTGTTGCGGCTGAGTACGCCGCAGTAAGCGATGCAGAACTGCACCATAAGTTCTTTTTTCTCATCATGTGCTATAAGTGCTATATTCATATCCAAATTCCTCCAAATCGTTAAAATTAACTTCTAAATCATACCCTTTAGTTCAAGCGGAACCAATATTCCCTGCAGCCTGCTTGAAAGGCGGTCAAATGCTGAAAAATGCTTGCCGAAATCTATGCCTGCCGCTCCGCGCTGCATTACTACCGAAATGTTGAGATCAAACGGAACAATGGCGATAAGCTGGGTTTGAGCCGCGTCGATAACCGCGTCAAGGTCGGTGTAAAAGCCGAGCTTTTTGAACAGCTTTTTGTCAAAGCGGTTAATAACCAGACGGCTCTGCGTTACCCCGAGGGTGTCGAGCTTGTTTCTGACCTTGACAGCACCTCTTACGCTTGTTGGCTCGGCATTGGCTACAACCAATGCTCTGTCGGCAGGTGCGGCGGCGGTTACAAAGCCCGAGCCGATTCCGGCGGGTGAATCTATTATTACATAATCAAAATTATCCTTTACGGTGTCGACAAGCTGGGTAAATACCGACGGGCTGAGCTCGTTTTCAGCGTCGAACGGTGCCGCCATAAGATAAAGATTTTCGTTGTGTTTGCTTTTATATACAGCCTCGCCAAAGGAGCAGTTGCCGCAGACCGCGTCGGAAGCGTCAAACAAAATTTCCTGCTCGATATCGAGCATAATGTCAAGTCCGCGCATTCCGCAGTCGCAGTCGATAAGCAGAACCTTTTTGCCCTGTTTTACCAAAGCGACGGATAAGCATATGCACACCGTAGACTTTCCGGTACCGCCTTTGCCCGAAGCAACAACGATTACATTATTCATAATTACAATACCTCTTGTCTATTCTATCACAAATTACTTGAAAGGGCAACAAATCTGTTTGATTTTATCAAACAAAATTTACGTTATTATTTTAGGCATAGTGTATAATTTTTGAGTTAAAATTGTATGTTTTCGACTTTTTTTACAAAATCTTTTAAAAATTTTACTTAAAATAGCCGTCGAGCAGGTCTTTTGCGACCTGCATGGCGTACTTTCCCTTAACGCCGTTTTCGATTACGACAGCGATTGCAACCTCGGGATTTTCAAACGGCGCGTAGCAGATAAACACCGCGTGGTCGGAGCCTGAATTTTCCGCAGTGCCGGTTTTTGCGGCGACGGCGGTTTTATAGTCACCGAAAACCGAGTACGCCGTGCCCTCGGGGTTATTCGCCACTCCGCGCATAGCGTTTTGGACAATTTTAAGATTTCTTGCTGAAAAACTTGATTTTAGGGCGGTTTCGGGTTTTGTGAAATCCGCAGTTATTTTTGAGTTGTCCGCGCTTGTGATTTTACCGACCAAATGCGTTTTTAACCGTGTGCCGTTATTGGCGAGAGTCGCGGTATAGGCGGCGAGCTGAAGCGGAGTAAAGGCGTTGTCTGACTGCCCGATTGCAGCTCGGGGAGTGTTGCCGGGCTGCCAGTCGCCGTCATCCCGCCCTGCCAAATTTCCGCCTGATTCGCCGGTTTCTATTCCGGTCTTTATGCCGAGACCGAGCTTTTCGGCACAGGCACAGATGTTCTTTATTCCGGCTCTCCGTCCTGCTTCCGCGTAAAACCAGTTGCATGAATGAGCCGTCGCTGAGTAGATATCCTGAATGCCGTGGTAGTGCATACACTCGACAATGTTTGAGGGGTAGTAATCGTAGAATTTGTCGCAGAAAAATTGTGTGTTTTCGTCTATCGCGCCGTTCTCTAAAGCCGCGAGCGCGACGCAGGGCTTGAACACCGAACCGCAGGCAAATTCACCGTCGAACGCACGGTTAAACATCGGTGAATTATCATCGTTCGCAAGACTCGAATAATAATCGCCGTACAGGCTGTATTTATTCAGGTCGTAGGTCGGGTAGCTCGCCGCTGCCAGCACTGAAAAATCCCTGATCGACAGCATAACCACCGCGCCTGCGGAGCAGTCCTCTCCGTGGCCTTTTTCAGAGTAAATCTCCGATTCCGCTTTGCCCTCAGCCTTTGCCGCCTGAACGTTTTCCGCAAGGCTTTCCGCGGCTGTTTTTTGGAGCTTGCTGTCGAGCGTAAGCCAAATATTACTACCCCTTTCCGCAGACTGTATAAGCTCCTCGGAGACCGCACTTCCGCCGTCAAAAAACACGAGCTTTTCTCCGCTTTTTCCGCGGAGCTCGGCTTCGAATTTCGCTTCAATTCCGAACTTTCCTGTCTTGTCGTTCAGGGCGTAGTCTCCGCTTTTGTATTCTTCCGCCGTGACCGCGCCTAACGCGCCTAAAATGTGCGGAGCAAGGCTTGGACTTTCGGCGGATCTGACAAGGTACGGCTCAACGCCGGCACCGCTTATATTTTGTAAATTCTCGGCAACCGCTCCCACGTATTCGCTCTTGATGTTATCGGCAAAAATATAGGTTTCTCCCTCGGGAACGGTGTCGGGAATGTCCTTGTGATAAGCTAATTTCAGCTTGTCAAAAAGATTGATTAATGAAGGGAAAATTTGCTTTTCGTTTCCGTCAATTTCCGTTCCGCGAACGACAACCCTGTAGCGTGTTTGGTTGACAATTAAGCCTTTTCCGTTTTTGTCGAATATCTGACCGCGAACCGGCGCGGACTTAACCTCCTCCGCGTCGGTGGCGTATGCCTGTCCGCGGTAGTTTTCCGAGTTAATTAACTGCCAGTCGACAAGCCTTGCCGTAAACGCAGCGAAGATTATCAGGGTGATTATCACGCAAAAGGAATAGACGTTTATGTGCTTTTTCATCTGCCGCCTCCGATTATCAAACGGTTCAAAAAGTAAAGCGGCACGGCGGCGGTAAAGGTGAGCACGATTTTTGACAGACCGTGATAAAAATACAAAACCGCGCTGTCCGAAAAGCCGTATGTAAAGGCGTTTACCGCGTACCTTGCGGTTATCAGGGCGACGGACGCGCTGAAAATCAGGAGCAGCGCAGAATAAAAATTAGGATTTAGCTTTTTGCACATAAGCTCGGGAATAATGTATCCGCACAGCGCGAGTGCCGCGGCGTAAAAACAAACTCCGCCGCTTGATATTATGTCCGAAAGTGCTCCGCACAACGCACCGGAAATAACGGATGTCGGGGTGTCCGCGCATGCGGAAACCGACAGTGCCGCCGCGGCAAGCAAAAGCGGTCTGCCCCCGAAAAATTCGGGCATAAGTCCGATAAAATTGCTAAACGCCGCTATTATCAAAAGCTCAATTCCGAGCAGGATTCTCCGCGGTACCGCGCCCTTGGTTTCAGTCACGCAAAGCCACCTCTCTCCTGCCCGAAAAGTCAGTTATCACCGCGACGCTTGTAACCTTCGAAATATCCTCATACGGCTCGATAACCGCGCAGGGAGACGCGTCAAATTCGCTGTAGTCCACGCTCTTAACCCTGCCGATAGCCAAGCCCTTCGGGTAGATTCCGCCTGTGCCGAGCGTGGTTACAATATCGCCGTCTTTAACGTTGTTGTCCTCGGTCAGCATAGTCATCGCCGTGCGGTTTTTAAGGCTTAGCTCCGCCGTTCCGCTGACAACTCCGCTGTCGGCAGTACGGCTGTCATACGCGCCGATTTTGAGCGTCGGCGAAAGGATTGTTGTAACAACCGCGCTGTACAGCTCCGCCCTTGAAACCTGACCGACAAGTCCGTTTTCGGTTATCACGGGATTGCCCTCGCTCACGCCGTCGGCAGTCCCCGCGCCGATTGTGAACGAATAAAAATCATCGTCCGCGTCTCGCGCTATTACCTCAGCCGGCTTTAACGTTAAGTCGGGCTTCTGCTTTGAAATGTTGAAATATTTTAACAACCTCTCATTTTCACGCTGTAAATCAAGGTAATCTATAAGCTCGGCTCTCAGCTCCTCGTTCTCCTTTTTAAGCAGTGTAAGCTCGTCATTTTCCGCTGAATCAGGTGTGGATTTTGCCGAAGCGGTTAAATTTGATATTCCGAGGGGCACAAGGTTGAAAGCTCCTGAGATAAAGCCTGTTTTTCCCTGCGCAAAAACACCCGTCACCGTCACGGTGATGAGTGTGATAATTAAAAATTTTAAGCTGTTGTCCCTGCCCCTCATACGGCGCGCAACCTCCTGCGCTTTGAGGTTTTTAACAGGCGTTTTCCCGCGCCGTTTACAACGCAGTCGAGCGGATTTTGAGCGATATTCACGGGCATTCCCGTCTGCTGCATTATCAGCAGGTCAAGTCCCCGCAGCAGCGCGCCGCCTCCGGTAAGCATTATTCCGCGGTCGATGATATCCGCCGAAAGCTCGGGCGGTGTTTTTTCGAGCGTTGTCCTGACCGCGCCTACGATAACCGAAAGCGGTTCTTTGAGCGCGGAGCGGATTTCCTCGGCGGTTACGGTGACGTCCTTTGGCAGACCGTCAACAAGATTTCGCCCCTTAACCGTCATAGACTCCTCAACCTCACAGGGGAACGCCGAGCCGATTTTTATTTTGATTTCCTCGGCGGTTCGCTCGCCGATTAGCAGGTTATATTTATTTTTTATATGGCTTTGGATCGCTTCATCGAGCTTGTCCCCTGCCACCCTGACCGAGCAGGCTGTAACGATGTCGCCGAGGGAGATTACCGCGACCTCGCTTGTACCGCCGCCGATGTCCGCAACCAGGCTGCCTGACGGCTCGTCCACCGGCAAATCCGCGCCGATTGCCGCAGCCATGGGTTCTTCTATAAGGCTGACGGGCGGCTTTGCTCCTGCCTGATACGCCGCGTCCTCAACCGCCTTGCGCTCAACCTCAGTCACGCCTGTGGGCAGGCAGATCACCACCCTTTGGCGGCTGAAAAATCCGGGGCGAACTGAGCTTTTTATAAAGTGGCGTATCATCTTGGCGGTTATCATATAGTCGGCGATTACACCGTCCTTGAGCGGTCTGACCGCGACTATGGAGCCCGGCGTTCTGCCTATCATTTCCTTTGCGCGGCTGCCGACCGCGAGCACCTCGTCTGTCCGTGTATCGACCGCTACAACGGACGGCTCGCGCAAAATAATACCCTTGCCTTTTAAGCAGACAAGGGTGTTGGCTGTTCCGAGGTCAATTCCGATGTCCTTTGAAAACGAAAGCATTTTTGACTTCCTTTCATTTTTATATGAATATATAATACTACATCGGAATTATTAAATTTGTCGAAACCTGTATTGGCAATACGCGCGCTTGAATCGCGCGGTGTTGCACAACTTATTTTCTTCCGCTTGAACCGAAGCCGCCTTCGCCGCGAGCGGTGTCGGAAAGCTCGTTAACTTCTGTAATGTCGGGGGTAAGCACAGGCGCGATTACCATTTGCGCTACGCGCTCGAACGGCTCGATTACATAAGGCTTGTCGGAGACGTTGCAAAGTCCCACGCAAACCTCGCCGCGATAATCGCTGTCGATTACGCCGACGCCGTTTGACAGGCAAATTCCGTGCTTAACGCCGAGTCCGCTGCGCGCGTACAAAAATGCCGCGCAGGTGTTGTCGGGCAGTTCAATCGCGATTCCCGTCGGGATAACGGTGAGCTGACCGGGAGCGAGGGTTACGCTCTCGGCAATGCAGGCGTAAAGGTCCATTCCTGCCGAGCCGTTTGTCGCTCTCTGGGGGATTTTGGCGTTTTCTTTGAGCTTTTTAATTTTGAGTTCCATATTCATCTTCCTTCATTTCTTGCAAATTTTTGCATAATCGCTTCATTTTGATTTTTATTATTCCAAACTGAAATTATCTTTTAGAAAATAAAACTCCGTCAAATTTCAAAATAAGAAAATTGGAATTTTCTTCTAAAAAATTAAAAGTATTTTTCACATGTTGCACATATCATTCCACACCGCGCTTGTACAAACCGCGGGTGAATTTATCGTTTAACATCGAAATGCGGTTAAAATCTGGTATTCTTTCCACGTTTTCCACATAGTTTTCCACAGTAAAACGGAGAATGTTAAAATTTGTGGACAGGGTTCTAAATTCCTGCGAAGCAATATAAAGAGGCACGCAGTTGAGCACCTCGGTGCAGTTTCCGTCGCATTTCAGATAAAAACTTTTACCTTTTCTGTCCGTCATTTTTGACTGATTTTTGCAGGATTTACAGCTTATGCCGTCTCCCTTGACAGGACAGCTGCGGCACAGCATAAGCGGCAGGTGACCGTAGGTGATGATTCCCCTTTTAATGCTGCCGCCGAGACGGTTTATGCGGTTAAAGGTCAGCTCAAAGCTGAGCTCAACATCACTGATTCCGTACTCCTCAGCCCAAAGCAGATCATAGGTGTTCACAAGGTTTAGACCAAAACCGCCGTGGAGTGTAAAGCCGAGGTTTTTTGCGGTGTAAAGTGCTCCGATATTATGGCAGAGCGCGTCTGTTACGCCGAGGTATTTTACCCTTTGAAGCTGTGTTTCAATCTGCTTTTCCCTGTCAAACATTCCCCTCGGTATTTCAACAGCTACGTTGTAGTTCTCGCTTTTGAGCCGTTCGATTTCCCTGATGTCGGAGAAAAGCGGAACAAAAACGAGCTCGCAGTCCTTAAAGGCATGGCTGATTTTAGTACCCCGAACGGACGCCCTTGTAAGGCTTTCGCTTTGGTTGTACGGCGTGAAATCGCCGCTTATATCCACATCATTAATTTTGTAATTATGGACGGTTTTTCTGAGCCTGTCAAGCTCATCGGTGCACTCCCTGCGCATTGCGTTTAGAGCAGATACCGGGAGCGAAATGTTATCGTCCAGCATTAGCTTAATATCCCCGACCGAGTAAGCGGTCGAACCTGTCTTTTTGAGCTGCGCGGTACATTTTTCCGCGCTTAAAGCGACGTTTTGAGCCTGCTCACAAATTACGTCCGCGGTGCTTTCTGCGGTGTGAGTTCCGTCGGACATTTTCAGAACAGGATGTTCCCCAAAACATGCAGTTAATTCCGCAGTAACTGAGATGTTCTGCGCCTCGTTTTTGTACTTGGCGCGGATTTTTGAAAGCAGCTTTTCATCGGCTGATACAACGTCGTCCTTTGTGCGCGTGCCAAACATTCCCCTGCCCATTTTGCCGGTGTAGTAGCCGTCGGTAAAGCCTGTACGCGAGAAAACCGAACGCAAAAGCTCGGCTGTTTCGTCGGTTACAAAGCCCAAATCGCGCTGTTCCCTGCACGCAGTAACGGCAGCGCAGACGTACTCGGGACGCTTCATTCTGCCCTCGATTTTCGCCGAGGCTACGCCGATTTCTTCAAGCTCTTTAAGGTAGGGAATTATGCTGTTGTCCTTAAGGCTGAGCGCGTATTTACCCTTGCCGCCCGACACCGTAAACGGCAGGCGGCAGGTCTGCGCGCACGCTCCGCGGTTGCCGCTGCGCGAGCCGAGCATCGCGGAAAAATAGCACTGACCGCTCACACACATACAGAGTGCGCCGTGGACAAAAACCTCGAGCTCGACGGGGATTTCCGCCGCTTTTTTAATTTCGTCTCGGCTCATCTCGCGCGCCAATACAACACGCTTGAAGCCCTGCTCATACAACGCCCTTACACCCGACGCGGTGTGAACGCTCATCTGGGTTGAAGCGTGCAGTGCCAAATCCGGAGCTATCATTTTCGCGAGCCTCGCGACGCCCATATTCTGCACGATAAGCGCGTCAACATCCGCCTTTGCGGCTTCTGTAACCGCCTGCTTAAGCTGCTCAAACTCGTCGTCGAAAACTATAGTATTTATTGTAAGATAAAATTTAACGCCGTGAATGTGGCAGTATTCCACGGCGCGGCAGAGCTGTTCAAAATCAAAATTTTGAGCTGACGCGCGCGCCGAAAAGCATTTTCCGCCCGCATAAACGGCGTCCGCGCCCGAACGGACAGCGGCAATTACGCTGTCGTAACCGCCCGCCGGGGCTAAGATTTCTATTTTTTCCATTTTATTTCTTATTTTTATCGTCATCAAAAAGCGAGCCCTGGCGCATGGGAACATAGCCCATTATTTTTTCGTTCTTTTTGTCATTGACCGCTTTTTCAAACTTCTTTTCATTCTCGTATTTTTTGTCGGATTTTTTGGATTCGCCGCTCCTTTTGAGCCTGTCGTTCTCCTTGGTGAGAGAAGCGAGCTGATCCTCGAGCACCTTTACGCGCTTTACCAGGGCGGTGTTCTCATTGATAGCATCGGTCAGCTTTTCGCGGTACTCCGCAACCTGGCGGTTCAGATCGTTGTTCTTTTGAATGAACTGATCCGCCTTTTGAACCAAATCCTTGTTGCGCTTAACCGCCTTGTTTTTGTCGTCGCAAAAGTCCATCGCCGCCAAAATCGCGCAGTCGCGGACGTCAAGCTGCTGTGCCGAACGCGAGGCGTTCAATATCGCGGCTGACACGTCGTTTGCAACCTTTTTGACATATTCCTCGCTTTCGGTGGTGATAACCACATAACTTCTGCCCTCAAGCAGTACGCTGATTCTCTTTTTTTCCATAACCGCACCTCTGTTATTTCAAAATTCATCTTTATTTTATCATATTTTTAGTTAAACCTCAATAGCACCTTTTTAATATTCGGTATGGATATTATTACAATTATATAACCATTTTGCAAACGGTTGAAAAAAGTGACGATTTGTGATAGAATAAGATAACTATTGATGATTTACGGAGTGAAATTATGCCTATTTCCTTTGATTCTCAAAAAGTTTTCTACCGCACGCCGTTCGGCGCGGTTGAACAGGGTACTCCGGTTCATTTCAGAATCCTTGTACCCAAGCAGGAGCACTCAAAGATTATTGAGCTCTGCGTTAAGTATGATTTTGACTACAACTGGGAATATATTAAGCTGATTTGGTGCGGCAAATTTGACGACGCCACCGAGATTTGGGAGGGCGATTTTGCCCCCGAAAGAATGGGATTGTATTGGTATTGCTTCAGGCTTTCTACTCCCAACGGAAACCGCTACCTCGTTCCGAGCGATCCGTTTGAAAAGAGCAAAATTCAGGATCATCCCGAGCGCAGCTGGCAGCTCACCTGCTACAAAAAGGGCTTTGATACGCCCAAGTGGCCTGTCGGCGGCGTAATGTACCAGATTTTCCCCGACCGCTTCAACTTCAGCGGAGAGGAAAAACAGCTTAAACGCACCGACTTTACACGCAACAACGACTGGTACGCCACACCCGTTTGGCAGCCCAACGAGCACGGCGAAATTACGAACTCCGACTTCTTTATGGGCGACCTGAAGGGTATCACCCAAAAGCTCGATTACCTTGAGCATTTGGGCGTAAGCTGTATTTACCTCAACCCAATCGGCGAGGCGTACTCAAACCACCGCTATGACACGGGCGATTACTCCAAAATCGACCCGATACTCGGCACCGAGGACGACTTTAAGGAGCTTTGCGCCGAAGCTAAAAAACGCGGAATCCACGTTATCAACGACGGCGTGTTCTCGCACACGGGCTCGGACAGCGTTTACTTTAACCGCTCCGGACGCTACGGCGACGGCGGCGCTTACCGCGACAAAAACTCGCCGTATTACAGCTGGTACAAGTTCAACGAATGGCCTAACAACTACAACAGCTGGTGGGGATTTTACACCCTGCCCGAGGTTATCGAGACCTCGCCGGCGTTTAACGAATATATAAACGGCGAAAACGGAATTATCCGCAAATATATGCGTATGGGCAACTCGGGCTGGAGGCTTGACGTTGCCGACGAGCTTCCCGATGAATTTATGGAGAACCTCAGAAAATCCGTCAAGGCGGAAAATCCCGAGGCTATTATCATCGGCGAGGTTTGGGAGGACGCGAGCAATAAGGAAAGCTACGGAGCGAGAAGGAAGTTTTTGCTCGGCGAACAGCTTGACTCGGTTATGAACTACGTGTTCCGAGGAGCAATCCTCGACTTCTGCCGCGGTCAGGAGGCGCGCTACACCATGGCGGCGATTATGAGTGTAATCGAAAACTATCCGCGACCGGTGCTCAGAGTTCTGATGAACTCGCTGTCTACCCACGACACCGAACGCGCACTGACGGTTATCGCGGGCGAGCCGCTAAACGGCAGAGACCGTAACTGGCAGGCTCACACCCACCTCAGCCGTGAGCAGAGAGAACGCGGCGTTAAGCTGTTAAAGATTGCCGCCGCAATGCAGTACACCCTGCCCGGCTTCCCCTGCGTTTATTACGGCGACGAGGCAGGCCTTGAGGGCTACCGCGATCCGTTTAACCGCGCCTGCTACCCTTGGGGCAGAGAGGACAGGGAGCTTGTAGAGTGGCACTCTAAGCTCGGAAAGCTCAGAGAGAGCTGTTCCGCGCTTTGGGACGGCGAATTTATTGACGCCTACGCAATGGGCAAGCGGCTTGCGTATATCCGCCACGACAAGGAAACCGCGCTTTACTGCACGTTTAATATGTACGACGAGGAGGTCGTAATCGATCCTCCGCCGGGCTACACAAACGCAAAGGTACTCTTCGGTTCGAGATACGAAAACCAGAAGCTGTACGTTAAACCTTTGAGCTGTGAGTTCTTACTCGTTGACCTGAAATAAAAACACGGAGCTGTTCATCACACTGACAGCTCCGTGTTTTTGTTCTGGTGTATTTATCTACGCCTCAGTGGGCAAAAAGGAACAAGGCTTCCCATAACGGAAAGCCTTGGAAAAGATACATACGTAATAATTATCTCTTGGAGAACTGTAGGAGCGTTAAGAAAACAGTGCGGTGCACTGTTTTTAGCTCCGCCGCAGGCAGCTATGCTGCCGAGGACCCGAAGTTCTCAAAACACAAAACAAAACTCCAAGACCACAAAATGCAGTCTTGGAGTAAATAAACGGAATAAGAATATAAAACTCTTTTAACGTTTTGAGAACTGTAGGAGCGTAAAGAAAACAGTGCGGTGCACTGTTTTTAGCTCCGCCGCAGGCAGCTGTGCTGCCGAGGACGCCTCAGTGGGCAAAAAGAAACAAGGCTTCCCATAACAGAAAGCCTTGGAAAAAATAAATACGTAATAATTATCTCTTGGAGAACTGTAGGAGCGTTAAGAAAACAGTGCTGCGCACTGTTTTTAGCTCCGCCGCAGGCAGCTGTGCTGCCGAGGACGCCTCAGTGGTCAAAAAAAACAGACCTCTCGATTTCTCGAAAGGTCTGATAAATAACCAAAATATATGATTATCTCTTACTGAACTGAGGCGCTCTACGTGCTCCCTTGAGACCGTATTTCT